>JBFJVP010000246.1:0-4876 GCA_041624075.1 Thermoplasmatota archaeon
AGGGCAGCGCCACGGGGGTTCAGTTGCTGGAGTGTCCAATGGAGGAATGCTCGCGTGATCAGGCGACGCTCGACCTGCCACGTTCGACGAGCAGATCCAAGGCATGCCAAACGAGGCCCAAGCACGCGCCGCCGACGGCGACGGGAACGAGCGACAGGAGATCCGCCAGTGCTGCCCGGCCGTAAGCGGGAACATAGACTGCCAAGAGGATGACCAGCGCGTACGAACCGCCGGCGGGCGCCGGCGGGCGCCGGCGGGCGCCGCTGCAGGGGCCGCTTGGGGCGACATGGGCCAGGCGTCGGCCAAGAGCGTTCCGATAACCACGACGACGGAGGCACCGAATCCAATGGCCCACCACCTTGCGGTGCCACCCGGGTACGCGAGCAGCCCCGGGAACCGCAGCACCGTTGCAGCGCGAGGCATCGCCAAATCCCGCCATGAGCGTCGCCTGGCCTGCTCGGGCACGCTGGGTGGGGCCGGAGGGCGAGGTTTACGGTTGCGTTTCTGGCTTTTTGAATGCCACTTGGGGCACCTGCCGCCGTGCGCCCTGCGACCGGGCCATCCACTGGTGACGCGACTTTCTAGCGTCCGCCCCGAAAGCTTGCCCCGGGGCCTGCCCAAACGCGGCAGACAACGCCAGCGCGCCCCTTGTTGTTCGCTCGCCGAAGCCCTTACACGCCATACCCCGTCGCCGGGCGCGTGAAGGTCCTGGATCTGGGTCGCATGGAGTACGGCGAATGCCTGGCTCTCCAGCGCAGCATCCGGGACGAGCGCCAGCGCGGGGAGGGCGAGGACACGTTGATCGTGGTGGAGCATCCGCCGGTGGCGACACTGGGCCGCCGCGGGACGCCGGATCAGGTGTTTGACAAGAGCCTCCCGACGTTTGAGATCGAGCGCGGCGGCGAGGCCACGTACCATGGTCCGGGCCAGCTCGTGTTGTACCCCATCGTCCACTTGGGGGAGGGCAATCGCGACGTGCGGGCGTGGGTGCAGCACCTGGAGGCGTTCGTCATCGACCTGCTGGCGCATTTCGGCGTTGAGGCGGGGCTGAAGGACGGTTACCCCGGCGTGTGGACGCTGGACGCCGACGGCCACGCCCTGCGCAAGATCGCCAGCATCGGCATCGCCATTCAACGCTGGGTGAGCTTCCACGGCATTTCCATCAACGTCGACGTGGATCTGCGGGAGTTCGAGCGCATCAACCCGTGCGGATTGGGGGCCAGCGTCATGACGAGCTTGCAGGACGAGGGTGTCGGGGTGCAGCTTCAGGATGTGCGCGATTGGGTGGTTCGTGAGGCGGGGCGGCTGGCGGCTTTTGAGTGCCGGCCGGCTGCGCGCTAGTGTCGCTTACGCGGTCAGGGGGCCTGTTTCCCTATGTTCGGCCCGATTCGCCCCACTTCGTGACTATTCGCGTTCTCGCGATGTTCGGGCAATTTCTGCCCCATTTGCGGAATTGCATGGGCGTCCTGCTCGGCGGTGCCGGGGCACGACCCGGAACCCACTCAAGCACCTCTGGCCACGGCGCCTGCCACGTGGGAGGGCTGGATTCGCACGATGTCCAATGTTATGACCAAAAACTGGCCCTGCAGTGGGATGTCAAGGGGCCTAGGACTTGACAGTCGGGCCAGGGCGCCGTCCCATCGCGCAGGACACGCCATTCCGCGCAATGCGCAATCATACGCAGTTTCGCGTTATGGGCGGTAAATTGAAGGCAACAATATCACCGCAAAGAAGACCGGGATTATTAACGACATCTCGTTCATCTGCGAGCGAAAACCTGGTTGCGCGAAACTCCGGGGCATGCCGCATCAAACCGGGGCCTACTAGAACCACGAAAGTCCCTGCATTACTGGATGGAAACCCGCGTCGCCCTGTACACGCGCGTAAGCACCGAAGACCAGGCCCGAGAAGGCTTCAGCCTCGACGCACAACTGGACCGCTTGCGCATGTTTGCGGCTGCCCAAAGCTGGACGATTGCCGGCGAATACGTCGACGAGGGCCACAGCGGGCGCACCACGAAGCGACCAGCCTATCAGCAAATGATGGAGGACCGCGGGAAATGGGATACCCTCTTGGTCCTCAAGATGGACCGCATCCACCGCAACTCCCGCAACTTCATGGTCATGATGGACCAGCTCACCCGCGACGGCAAGGGGTTTGCATCCGTCACCGAGAGCCTGGACACCAGCACGGCGATGGGGCGCTTCGTGATGGACATCATCCAACGGATCGCGCAACTGGAGTCGGAACAAATCGGCGAGCGCGTCTATTTCGGCATGGAGCAGAAGGCCAAGACCTCTGGCGGCAGCCTCGGCCGGCCCGCGCCGTTTGGCTATGAGTACGGGCCCGATCGGCGCTTCGTCATCGTCGAGGAGGAGGCGCCGTGGGTGCGCGGGATCTTCGAGCGCTTCAGGCGCGGAGAGCGCAAGCAAGCCATCGCCGACTGGCTCAACGAACACGGCCCGGCTACGCGCCGGCAGCGGCCCTGGACGGTCTGGAACGTGACCCACATCCTGACCAACCCGGTCTACGCAGGTGCCTTGCACTGGGGCGACCACCTGCAGCTGGGCGCCCACGACCCGATCATCCCCCCTCGCGTCTTCGATCTAGTCCAGGACGCCATCAAGGCGACCGCGCCCCGGAAAACCGTTCACTATCTGACCCGCCTTACAGGCGCAAAACCCAGCATTTCTGCATAATACGTACTGATTGTCGCGACTACGTTATGACGCGTTATTGTGCGGCCACTGCGCAATCCGAGTGGCCTGCCGGCACTCGAGGCCCCCAACCATGCGCATTTGGCCGGAACTCAGGCCCAAATCAACCCTTCTCAGCCATTATGGTGCCAAATCGAGTCATTTCAGATGCCTGCAATTTGAGGTATGGTCTACCATACATCAAACGCGGTTGCACGCTGGTTTATATATCAAATCCGAACCCGTGCCCCCTGCGCTAAAAAATCGCGACCACACGCGATAGCACGAATAATCCACTTCGCGAGAAAACATGGTCGCAAGCCTACGACTGGACCGGATTCTCCTCCAGGATTAGGTAGGTGAGCACATCCATCTCGTTCTGGCCCAAGAACCGACCAACCAGTAGAATCCCGCCGGCAAAGAGGAAGGCAAGCGTACTCGTGACCGTCGCCAGAGCCTCAAGTAGGTGGACCGCGCGCTCGGCCTCCGGCAGTCGAACCAGCAGGATCGAGGCGACGGCTGCAATGATGTCCATGTACAGCAACGCAAACAGCGTCAAGCGGACCCGCAGTAGGCCCTTCATTGCCTTCACCCGGCGGGCGATCGTGGGGTGAGCCTCCAACTCGTCGTCGGGCAGGTGGCGCTCCAGGGCCTTGATGAGGTGTTGGTATCGGTTCGATAGGATCCAACGCGTCCTGCGGCGGTAAGGGTACATCGACGATTCCGGCACGCAGGCCCAACGGGAAAAACAGAACGCAATCGGTGAAGAAGCGGATGAGTTGGAAAAGGCCGCCGTAGCGGTGGTTAGTACCCGATACGTTCGGTGTACTCCCAGTCGCGCGTAACAACGCGAGCCCAGACGTACTCCTCGATGGTAGCACCTCCCGTTGCACCGGCGCATGGCGCCCGTGCGCCACTACCACGCGCGTGGCAGTGTGCCCACGCCAGACGGGCTCTGGTCGTGGTGTCCACACCAAGCCGGCCTCCCAACCGGGCCCGAAGGCAATCTTCGTGTGGGGCTAGGACCACGATGGCCAGGCTACTTGACCGTTTCCAGTTGAAACCGGGGTTGAGGCCGGCGTTGGCCAATAGTGCGAATATTGCCTGACTTGCGATGTACCGCCTTTATTCACGACTTACTGGAAACACGGCGCTTGACTGGTGCTACCGACCTTGAGAGAATTGCCCCAGGCCAACAGCCTCCGGCAGAAGTTCGCAAAAATTGCCTAGTATGGGCACCATAACCCGGCATAACGCGACACCCAGAATGAGTGCATAAAGGACGAAACGCCTTGAAATCACGCCGCAAAATGGGGGGGGGAGGGCGGCCAATTGGCGTGATGACGACGGAGCGGACGCCGTGGCTCGCTAGTGCGCTAGCGTGAACAAGACATCGTCCTGGCCAACGTCGAAGAGGCCGAGGCGCGCGCCACAATCCAGCCACCCGTGAGCGTAATTCACGCAGGCGAAGGCGTTCACGAAGTCACCGTTCTCGCGGAAATGCTGGGCATCCGAATAGTAGCTGCGCGCCATGCGCAGAAAATCCTGGGCCACCGGCTCCAGATGGGAGCGCTCAGGCACCACGACCTTTAGCTTGTCCATGGCACGCCCCGTGATGTCCAGGTAGCGCTCGATCTTGGCGTCCGTGATCGCTGTTAGCGACTCCACAAGCGGCGGATGATGGAACGGCCATTTCTCCGTTCCTTCTCCCGCTCCTCCTTCAACCTCGCGTGGAACTGGCAGTGATCTCGCAAGGGGCACTGAATGCAACGCGGTGCCGTCTCGGCGCACACGGTTTCTGCGATGGTCACATAGTCCGCCACGCGCTCGTCCGGGTCCTTGTTGTTCTGGGTGGCGATGTTGCGCACGACCGTGAGGGAGCGCTCCGGATCTGCACCGCCCACAATGCCGATGCGACTGACCACTCGGTGCAAGCCAGCCAATTGGGCCTTGGTTAGCCGCGTGATGCGCCGTGGCTTGACGGGTGCTGCGGGCGGCCGCGGCGCATCAGGCCGGGTCGTGGCCCAGGCGGACGGCTTGTCCGGATCCAGCAAGCCAATCAGTTCCTTGCGCACGGGGGGCTTCTTGTTCTCTTTCTTGACGCCCGTCGGACCGTCGAGTGCGCGCCGGGCCTCCGCACGTTTACGCTCGATTTCGGAGCGGGTGAGAGGAGCTCTGTC
>JBFJVP010000247.1:0-4860 GCA_041624075.1 Thermoplasmatota archaeon
GCCCCTGAGGCGTCCGCCGCGAAGGAAGCGTTCCAACGGCTCAGTACGCCCAGGGTTGTGCCGTACTCGCCGAGCTCCTCGGGGCTTGAAAAGTCGCTGGCATACCAGAATGGTTCAGGGGAGACAACCAACTGGGGCTCGCGTGCCAGGGTTGCGTTGGCGTCGTCCACGGTCAGCTTGAGTTCTTTCGTGGACGTTGTGGCAAACGTGAAGCCCTGCTCGCCGGGGTGTATCGACAGGGTGTACGGTTCGACGTAGTGGCCGATGGTGCGGTACTGGGGAGTCGGTGGTGCGGGTGCGAGATGCACCCGGTGGCTTTGCGCTGAACCAAGCCTGATTGACTCCCACACTGGCACCTCGCCATCGCGCCAAATAACGGCTGCGCCGGGCGCGTCCCACTCGATTTCCAGTTGGATCGTCAGATTCCTGGGGCCACCTTCTTCGCGCCCCTCCAGCAGCAGGTGGAAGGTCCCTGGGCCTTGAACGGACCACGTGGTGGTGCTGGGCTCCGGCTGCGCAATCGCGCCGTCAGTTTGCGACGGATTGATGGCCGTGCACCCCGACAACAGGATCGCGGCCACGAGTGCCCCGAGTGTGTCGGTTTTCGGACGCATAGCCGTGCGAGGCTGGTGCCGGTAATACCCTTTGCTCCGCCTGGCCTGTCTCCACTTAGTGAGGCCACGCCGTCTGCCAGCGTTATCGGGTTGAGGGCACCGGCGTCATGGCAAATCCTGGACTGGCGTCAGCGTGGCGCTTTGCCTCAAAGCGGCTACCAGGCGCCAGGATGCTGCCCTTCGCCGGGCCCGTGGGGCTTGAAGGGCGCGGGGATGTTTCCTGCGTGCCGCGTTTCCAGCTCCTCGGGGGTCAGGCACTTCAGGTCCAGGGCGTGCACGACGCCGGAGGCGATGTGGGGTTTGAAGAGGTCCAGGATGACGCGTTGTCGTTGCAGGGGCCGCATGCCAGCAAAGGAGTCGTCGACCACGACGCAGTGCCAGTGGTCGCCGCCACCGGTGAGGTCGGTGGGGTGAACTTGGGCATTGGGGAGGGCTTGGTGCACCAGGGCCTTGATCGCTGCGGCGTCCGCCATGGCCACGGCGACGCGGGTGGGGTCCTTCAGGGTTGCCGGGCTTCCAGCACAGCTTGGGGCCGGGATGGGGTCATGGCGTTGGCGCAGCTCAGGACGTAGAAGCTGCGCAGGACAGCCAACACGAACCGCTTGTCCATTTGGTGGAAGCCGCGCAGGAACAGTCCTGTGCCAAGCAGGCCCATGAGCGTCAGGCCCAGGGCCGCCCATGTCGCCAGCTCGCTGAGGCTGGCGGCGCCGGAGCGGGTCACGAGAACCGCGAGGGTGCCGAGGCCCACGACAACCGTGACGGCGGCGGCTGTCAGCATGCCCCGGTAGAAGCCCGAGAGGCCCTTGAACAACTGGATGCGGCCGGGATTGCCGTACTGCACCACGTGGGCGTAGCACAAGCCGAATGCCTCCTTGCGGCCGGCGCGGGACTCTAGGTCGGGGGGGTAGCCCAGGCACTGCTCCAGGGCCTTGACGAGGCGATCGTAGAAGACGGCACTGAGCCCCCGGGGTGCGAGGCGGGCCGAGTCCCGCGCACCGTTGGGTTGGCCCTTGTCCGTGATGGTTGCCTCAAGGGACCAGACCCGGTCGGGGTCCAGCAGGGTTTCCTCGTAGGGGTGCCCGTCGCCGCGCCCTTCGATCATGGCGTCGAGGCCGGGCAGGCGCGTGATCAGGTGCGAGAAGTGGCCCAGGACGTAGGCGGCTCCCAGGCCGGCGGCGCCAAGGGTCAAAGGATCGAGGGCGGGCCACGTGGCCCATTCAAGGGTGATCACCGCCCACGCGACGGGAGCCACGATGGCTCCTCCAGGAATGATGAGTCCCACCAAGTCGTAGAACGTGAGTTGATCGGACAACCCCATGCCGCGTCATGGCCGCGCCCGGTCTTGGCTGCTTCGACGGCTAGGACTCCGGGCCTGGCAACGCGTCGATCTTGGCGGCCAGAATGAAATCGTTGTCGGACAGGCCGCCGATGGCATGAGTGGAGAGTTCGATGGCGATGTTACGGTAGCCGGTCAGGTGGAGATCCGGGTGGTGGCCCTCCTGCTCCGCCAGGTCCCCGACCCTTTGCAGAAACTGCATCGCGGTTTGGAAGTCGTCGGCGCGCCACGTACGCCGGATCGAGTTGTCCTCCCAGTGCCACTGAGGGATCTTGGGCATCAACTGCTGGATTTGCTGGGCCGTCAGGGGCGGTTCGCCGCCTTCGCAGGGACGGCAGGTTTGTTCGAGAAGGTCGCTGGCTCCGGCCATGGCGTTGCATGCGGGCGCTCATGTCTTCACGTTTTGCAGTTGGGCCGCCCCGCGCCGACTCAAGGGCGCGCAGGAAGCTCATGATTTCAGCGTCGTTGCGGCCACTGGTGGTGATGCGCAATTGCCTGGAGGCGAGAATGAGCTGGGTTCGCGTGTCCCAAGCGTAGGCGCCCAGTGTTGCACTGGCGCCCAACAGCATGGCCGTGAAACCCCACAGTGCACCCATGCCTCCCAAAGGTCCGCCGGCAGTCATGGGTATGGCCACGATAGTGGCCAGAACGGCGAAGCCAAGGCTCACGTTGAGCCAAGTGGGTGAACGCAGCTTGCGATGGGACAGCAGCACGATCTCTGGCAGCGGCAACCCTACCACTTCCCGGCGGGATGGGCCGTTGAGTTCGTAGAGCACGCGCTGGGGCGTCAGAACCAGCACCGCCTCGCCGTGTACCCCCTTGGTGGTCAGCGAAGCGATGATGGGCTCCATGGAGGATGGTTGGCGTCACCGGGGTTTGAGGGGGCTGCCCCGGGTGGGAAGCCTTGGGGTCTTGGGGGGATGAGGGACTGTGGTCGAGATCGTGCACTTGCCCGCTGGCTACTTGAGAAACGGGATGGCCAGGGGATATTGGAACACGGCCCCGTCGCTGGCGCGCACGGAGGCGACGAGAACGGCGATCAGTTCGATCAGCATCACCATGGCGCCAGCGATGATCATGCCGAACGACGCGAAGAACGGCAGGCCCGCGAAGCTGAACGGATTGGTACTCCACATCATGTAGCCGCCCATGGCTCCCGCGAAGAAGAGCGGCAGGAAGATGACGAACAGGATCACCACGACGAGGAACATGGTGATCTGGAAGTTGACGGCTGCCTTGCCGTTGGCGTCGATGAACGGGTGGCTGTCCCGTTTGACGAGCCAGACGATCAGGGGTCCCACCAGAAACAGGATGGGCTGCAGGAAGCCAGCCAGGCCGGCCAAGTGGGTCAGCATCCCCCATGTGCGTGCGTCCTGGTTGACTTCGGGCATGTCCTCCGGCGTGGCGGGCGTTGCTTGAAGAGGTGCAGGTCCAGTTGATTCGGCCATGGGGTCTCCCAGGGAGCCTTGCTCCGGGCTGGGCAGCGGCCCTGGGGTGGAAAGCGGTTGCCCTAGGCCCTGTCTAGCTGGCTGCCAGCGCCTGGGCGAGATCCGACTTGAGGTCCTCAACGTCCTCGATGCCGATGGACAAGCGAACCAATCCGTCGGACACGCCTTGGGCCTGGCGTTCGTCGGGGGAGGCGTAGGCGTGGCTGGTTTCCAGGGGGAGGCTGACAAGGGATTCGACGCCGCCTAGGCTGGCTGCCGGGGCAATCAGCCCGACGCGCCGGCGGAAGGCCCGGGCGGCCTCGAAGGAGCCCAGGTCCAGGGTGAGCATTCCACCGTAGCCGCCGCTGAGCAGCCGTTTGGCTACGGCATGGTCCGGGTGATCTGGAAGGCCGGGGTAGTGGACCGCCTCGACTTGGGCGTGGTCGGCGGCGTACTCGGCGAGCGCTTGGGCGTTGGCGCATTGCTGCCTTACCCGAAGGGCGAGGGTCTTCATGCCCCTGCCCACCAGGTACGCCGCGTGGGGATCCAGCGTGGCGCCGAGGTTGCGTCGCCGTTCCCACAAGCGACCTAGCAGCGATTCGCTGGCACAAACCACTCCGGCGGTGACGTCGGCGTGGCCGTTGAGGTACTTGGTGGCGGAATGAATGCTGACATCAGCGCCGAGGGCTAGGGGCTTCTGGAGGACGGGGGACGCGAAGGTGGCATCGACTGCCAGGGTTGCCTCCGCTGCGTGGGCCCGGTGGGCCCAGTTCTCGATGTCTGCCACGTCCAACAGGGGGTTGGTGATGGATTCCATCCAGACCAGGCGGGCTCCCTCCGGCAGTTCGCCACCACGGTGATGGAATACCTCGACCTGGATTCCAAGGCGCGCCAACTCGTCGCGAAACAACGCCATCGTGCCGCCGTAGCAGCCCTGCTGGACTGCGAGCACGTCGCCGGGCTTGAGCAGGCTCAGGCATGTGGCCTGAATGGCGCCCATGCCGCTGGCAAACAGGTAGCCGCCGTCGGCGCCTTCCAGGCTGGCGACCTTTTCTTCGACCGATTGCAGGCTGGGGTTGTCGTAGCGGCTGTAGATGTAGCCGCTGGGCGAACCGTCCTCCAGTTCCGGGAAGCGGAACGTGGTGGACTGGTGGATGGGCACAGTGATGGCGCCGCTGCGGGCGTCCGGGCGTTCGCCTGCGTGCACGCAACGGGTGTTGAGGCCGGTCACGCAGTGGCACCGGCTGATGGGCGCTTAACGTTCAGCGTGCGAGCGCCGCGACCGTTTCAGCGCGCAGGCGTACGGAATCCTCGTGGAACCAGGTGTCCAGCCAGGCTTCAAGGTCGGAGGCCCAATCGGCATCCATGCGGGCCGCGTGGGGCGCGCGCAGGGAGGCCTTGATGTGGGCAAAGCCGAGGCCGGGTGCCGCCAGTTCCCGGGCGCGCTGGACGGCTGCTGCCAAGAGTTGCTCCGGGGCAACGA
>JBFJVP010000248.1:0-4859 GCA_041624075.1 Thermoplasmatota archaeon
CGATCTGGGCGCCGAGGCAGCCTAGGCGCCGGGAGGGCCCGGCTGGCCTCAATGGCCCGCCTCTTCCCTCAGCATCCCGCGACGCTTGCCAACCAATGCATCAGAGCCTGCACAGCCCTACTGCAGCACCGACGCCTTGAAGCCCACAGGGCCCATGCACCGCACGATGGTGGAAGAATTGCTCAAGGTGCTCGCCAACCGCACCAACCAGGACATCCTGAATGTTCTGCGCATCGAGCCCACCTATCCACGCAAGATCGGTGACCTGCTATCCTTGGCGGAGACTGAGGTGGCGCGCCGGCTGAGGCAGATGGAGAAGCTGGATCTGGTGTCGAGCCAGTGGAGCTACATTGGCAAGAACGTCAAGCTGTACCAATTGGTGACGGAGCGAATTGAGATCACCATCGGCGCGGAGGGCATTCGGGCCGACTTGCACGAGCGGGACACGGGGCGCGTCGTTTCCGCCGGCATCCACCGATTGGTGATGCACCTGCCGGCGCCGGAGGAGTTCGTCGGCCGCCACGCGGAGATGGCGGCGTTGCAGGGCGTGCACCCGGTCGTTCTTGTTGAAGGCATGCCGGGCATCGGAAAGACATCGCTTTTGGCTTCGTTTGCCCGCGCCCGTGGCAGCGACGCCGTTTTTTGGCACAGCTTCCGCGGCGTGGAGTCCTTGAACTGGTTGGCCAACCGCCTGGGTTTGTTCTTGGCCCAGCACGGCCACCCACAACTCCTGGAAGCCGTCGAGCGCGGCGCCGAGACGGCGGACAAGCGCAACCTCCTGCTGGAGGCCATGGACCTGGAGGAGCTGACGATCGTCCTGGATGACGTTCACCGCGTCGAGGATCCCATCGTTCGCGATTTCTTGGCCGACGCCGTCAACCACGTTCGGCGGGGCCGCCTGGTGGTGGGTGCCAGGGAACGCCCACCTCACAACCCGTCAGCCAGCAACATCCGCCTCATCGAGATGCGGGGCCTGGAGGACGAAGCCGTTTCGGAGTTCCTGCAACGCAAGGAATTGACCGTGCCAGAGGACCTGTTGCCCCGGCTGCGCGACGAGGTGGGCGGCCACCCGCTTGCCCTCAACCTCTTCGTCGAGGCCGTGAAGTCCGCCGGCGGCGATGTGGAAGCCTTCCTGGACGGGGTGCCAGAGCGAGACCTGGAGGAGTACCTGTTGCAGGAAATCTATGGGCGCCTGGAGGATGACGAGCGGCGTGTGCTGGGCTTGGCGAGCCTGTTCAGGGGCACGTTCACCCACGAGGACATCCTGGCACTTTCCAGTCGTAACCCCCACGGCGTCCTGCTGCGGTTGCGACGGCGACTGCTGGTCCAGGCCCTGGACCAGGAATACGCCGTGCACGAAATCATTCGCAATTTCTTTTACAACCTGTTGCAGGACAAGCCCCGGCTCCATGCCAAGCTGGCTGACCACTACTTGGCCGCCGGCACCCTGGAAGGCCGCCTGGAGGCACTGCACCACCTGCTCATCGCGGGCCAACGCAACCGGGTGCTGAAGCTGCTGGAAGAGAACCTGGATCTCCGCGAGTTCGACCTGATCGACGCTGGCTACCAGAACCTGTACATGAAGACCCTCGAATTATTCGATCGGGCCGAAGTGGGCGACGATCGCATGTGGGCGTTGATCGTGGACGAGAAGGCAGACATCCTGTTCCACCGGGCCGACTACCAGGCAGCCATGGGTCTGTACGAACGGGCCGAGTCCTTGTTCGCCAAGGTTAGCGAGGACGCCAGGGTGGCCGACGTGGCGTGGAAGCGGGCGCTCTGCCTGAACCGAATGGGCAAGGCCGATGCCGCATTGGAGGTGTGCCAGGTAGTTCTGCGCGAGGGTGCGCCCGACGAGACGGGCCGGCGGCGGCTCCAGGATTTGACATCGCAGTTGACCGGAGCCTGAGTCCGCGCCCCGAGTGGCAGGCCGCAGCATGCCGACAGGTGCCCGCCACGCTGGCTTGCGTGGGCGTCGACAGCCCCGCGTCACCGGACGGCTTTTGCAGAGGTCCGGGCTCGCGCCGCCGTCATGGCCCGCATCATCGTTACCGACCCCCTAGCTCCCGAGGGCTTGCAGCAGTTGCGCAGCGCCGGTCACGACGTGGAGGCCTTCGACAACCCCGATGCTGCCCGCGAGGCGGGTGCCCTGGCCGATGCGGAGGCGTGGATCGTTCGTAGCGGCACGCGCGTGACAGCCCAGGATTTCGCGGCCGCCGGCAACCTGCGAGCCATTGGCCGTGCGGGCGTGGGCGTTGACAACGTCGATCTGGAGGCGGCCACGTCCCACGGGGTTGCCGTGTTCAATGCACCGACGGGCAACATCACCAGTGCCGCCGAGCAGGCGTGGGCGCTGATGCTGTCGGCGGCGCGGCGCACGCCGGAAGCGGACGCTGCGATGAAGCAGGAGGACTGGGCCCGCAAGCGCCTGAAGGGTGTGGAACTCGCCGGCAAGACGATCTTCATCGTGGGCCTGGGTCGCATTGGGCGCATGATGGCCCGCCGTGCGCAGGCGTTCGAGATGACTGTGCTGGGTTACGATCCCTTCGTGGGTGCAGATGCTGCCAAGAGCTTCGGTGTTGAATGGGTGGAGGTGGACGATGGCGTTTCCCGCAGCGATTTCATCAGTTTCCACACACCGCTGACGCCCCAGACCAAGGACTTGTTGGATGCCGATCGGCTGGCGAAGGCCAAGCCGGGCGTGATCGTTGTCAATGCTGCCCGGGGCGGCTTGATCGACGAAGAGGCGCTGTTGGCGGCTCTCGAGGAGGGCCGCGTACACGCGGCGGGCATCGATGTTTGGGCCACGGAGCCGCCGACGGATTGGCGCCTGGCCAAGCACCCGCGCGTCGTGGCGGCGCCGCACTTGGGCGCGAGCACGAAAGAGGCGCAGTTGAAGGCGGCGACGCAGGCGATCGAACGAACGCTGGATTTCCTGCGCACGGGGGATGCGGGGTTGGCCGTCAATGCCCAAGCTGCGGTGAGCGATGAGATGCGCCCCTGGACCAGCTTGGCGGAGGCCTTGGCTGGCTTTGCGGTTCAGACGCTGGTCCATCCCCTGGAGCAATTGACGGTGTCGGCGACGGACGGGCTCGACCTGGAGGCGGTGAAGGTCCATGCCTTGGTGGGAGCCTTGCAGGTCGGTAGCGACAGCCCGGTGAACGCGATCAATGCGCCTGGGCTCGCCATGGACAAGGGCTGGACCGTTGCGGTCAAGTCGCTGCCCAAGGGAGTTCCCAACTACATTCGGTTGGTCTTGCGCACCACGGCGGGGGAGACGACGATCGAGGGCACATTTACTCCCCATTACGGCGCCCGCGTGACGAGCTTCGATGACTACGATGTGGACTTCCGACCAAGGGGGAAGTTGCTCTTTACGCGTCACCGTGATGTTCCGGGTGTCCTGGCCAAGATCACGTCCATTTTGGCCGAGTCTGCCGTGAACGTGGCGTCGGTGAGTCTGGCTCGCCACGAAGCGGATGGAACGGCGGTCGCGGTGATCGAAGTGGACGGGTCAATTCCGAAGCAGGCCCGTGATGCCTTGCGCCAGGTTGATGTGGTGCTGGAAGCCCACCGGATCCGGTTGGGCGCGTAGGCTGCTTGGAGCCCGGGGGCCCGACGCCCGTGTCCGGTTTAGCCGGCGCTGTGGCGCCGATGCCACGCGGCAGGGCGGGGTTGCCTAGTTTGGGCGGGGTTGTTGCCCGTAGTGCCGACCATCGCCCGTGGATTCCGGCCGAGTGGCGCGTTGGTGGCTGGCCGCGGAGAAGGTGATCCTCCTGTGCAGGTGGAACTGCCTAGCGATGGGATGGGGCGTGAGTCACACGTTACGATCATGGGACGACAAGAAAGCCGCAGCGTATTACACGGTAGCAAACGCTAAGAACTGGCTTGTATTACACGATATTCGATGATGTCGCAACTCATCAAGCCGACCATCCTGGCCTTCGTCCTCCTCTCCACCCCCGCCGCCGGCCTCCTCGACAGCGTCACCGACGAACTCGACTGCCGCCTCGCCCTGGAAGTGACCTTCACGGCCTACCTCGGCACCATCACTGGCCGCCGCGACAACGACCACTCGTTCCTCGCCGACAAGTTCGTCAGCTTCGAAACCATCGAACAGGTACCCGTCTACGAGCTCATCTCCGGCGAGTACCAACTCGTCGGCTACGAAGAGACCGTGGAAGAGCACGACCTCCATGCACCCGTCGCCTTCGACGTAAACTGGCACGAGGAATACATCAAATGGAGGAGCTCCAGCTTCACCGTACTCCTGGCACCCTGGGCCGTGTTCGATCTCCTGGACGTCAGCACCGTGGTGCCAAAGCGCTCCTGCGACGACACGCCCATCTACTCCGGCCTGAACGGCTTCTTCCGAGACCACGGCCCCTCCGACTACCACTCACCGTGGCAACAGGACGACGGCTGGTACGCTGTCGCCAACTCCGTGGAGGCCGACATCCGCCTCGCCACGCCCGAGGAGCGCGCCGCACTCGCAGAGGAAGATCCCTATGACGTCGCGTACGACATCTCGGACGCTGACGGCTACACCATCTACGTAGACCTCCGCGACGCCCTGAACCACTTCGAGCCCGTCGAGGAAGAACTGCGGGCGTGGTGGCCTACGTTCAGCAGCTAACCCGATTTCACCCAGCACCCACCAGCAACCAACAACCAACCAAAGTGCCTTCTCCCCCTTATCCGCCCTGGGCGCGGCGCCCCGCAATCCTCCATTCTCGACTTGGGCCGCACGAGCAACGGCCCAAGCCAGCCCATGAAGTGACCCGCACCCAGGGCCTCCAAACCGTTGCGCGTCGAGCTTAAGGCAACGGCCCGGCTCGCCGCAGCGTGGATTACGAGAA
>JBFJVP010000249.1:0-4835 GCA_041624075.1 Thermoplasmatota archaeon
CGGCGAGGCCCCTGGAAATGTCCCAGTCGATGGAGTCGGCGGCGTGGGTGCGGTTGCCGAAGTATGTGACCGTTCCATTGGTTGCCACTCCACCCACGGCAAACGCCAGGGCACCTTCGCTCGACACATTGCCCGTGCCAGTGAGGGTTCCGCCTGCGGCCGACCAGGCGACTGAGGCGGGGCCAACCGGACGACCCTCCACATCCATGAGGGTCGCCGAGACGAGGGTTTCATCTTGGTTGACGAAGGCGCGAATCCCCCGCCACTGGGTAGGCACCTTGATGACATCCACGTCCACCGTGGCACCGCCATCACCCCAGCTTAGGCTCAGGGATTGTGCGCCTACGCGCGCGCTCCACGGGATCGTCATGTACACCAGGCCAATGCCTGCCGAGTCAAGGCGACCCGGCACTTGTTGCCCAAAGGCTTCCAGGGTGACTGCGGCGCCGCGGTGCTCAGGATCCACGACCAAGACCCGGATTTCCTGGCCAAAGTAGGCCGGATTGGGTTGCACCAGGATGTTTGCCGAGCCACCGGAACCCCCGGCACCAGCCGAACCCCCCGGAGCCAGCAACGCAGGGTCAATGTTGATCCGGGACGTGGCCGAGATGATCAATCCAAGAAGGTAACGCAACCGTTCGGTATCATAGCCAAACCCGTCGAATTGATCCAGCAGGCTCAGCGCATCCCGGGCGGAACGCTCCACATGGCGAACGTCGAGAACCCGTTCCAGGATCGGCCGATCCTCCTGCGATACGCGGTCAAGGCTCGACAAGATCGTGGCAACGAGGTTACCCAGGCGACGGCATGGCGGCTCCAACTCAATGAGCAGCGGGGGAATCGGGTACTCATCCGAAGACCGCTCCATCGCCTGACGCATTCCTGCGGCATCCTGCCGAGCCAGCGCCAGCCACTGGTCCTCATTGCCAAAGCCCCCCAACAAGACCGAATACAGGCGCAGTCGCTGATCCCGCACCTCAATTCCATCCCCGATAGCAAATTCAGTGTAGTCAAGGACCCTTTGGCCCGCCTCAAACACCGACGCATCGTCCGGGAACACCCGCCGGAAATCCTGGTGCACAGGCGTGTCCTGGGCGACGGCGGGAGCCGGCAGCAACAGCAGCAGAACCAGCAGGCGCGCCAGTTTCAAGGAGACATCACCTGGGCCTTCGTGAGGCCCTTGGGAACTGGTTCGGCCGCCACGATGTCATCGACAATGGTTTCGGCCCTGCGCCCCTCCAGGTCCGCGTCGGCGCCAAGGATCACCCGGTGAGCCAGCACACGGGCAGCGACCTGCTTGATGTCATCAGGAATCACGTAGCTGCGACCCGAGACCAGAGCCAAAGCCTGACTCGCGCGCAGCATGTGCTCCATGGCACGCGGGCTGGCACCCAGCTCAACGTCCGGGTGCTCTCGGGTAGCCAAAGCCAATCGTTGCAGGTAGCTGACCAAGTCGGGGTGGACGTGGACGCGATTCACAATGCGACGGCCCGACAGGATCACGTCCTTGCGCAGTTTGGGCAAGGCCGAGTCATCTCGTGACCCGTGCAATTTGGCCAGCAACATGGCCTTCTCCTGTGCTTCGTCGAGATAATGCATGCGGGTGCGCAGCATGAACCGATCCAGTTGCGCTTCTGGCAAATGGTAGACTCCTTCCACGTCGATCGGGTTCATGGTCGCAACCACCATGAAGGGAACCGGCAACGGCCGCGTGTCGCCCTCGATGGTCACCTGCAGCTCCTCCATTGCCTCCAGCAGCGCGGACTGGGTCTTGGGCGGCGAACGGTTGATCTCGTCAGCCAGCAAGACATTGGTGAAAACGGCGCCTTCGCGCATTTCAAAGACCTGGTCCCGTTGATTGTAGTAGACGTGGCCCGTTACGTCCGCAGGCAACAGGTCCTGGGTGAATTGAATACGACGAAACTCAAGGCCCGTGGTGAGGGAGAACGTCTTGGCCAGGGTGGTCTTGGCAATGCCGGGAACTCCCTCGAGCAAGACATGGCCGCCAGCCAACAAGCCAAGCATGAGGTCCGTCACGACATGCCGGTAGCCCGTTACCCGGCGCGCGATGACCCGTTGCACATCTTCGTGAATGCCCCGGTAGACGCGGGCCGCCTCCTCCAGATTCACGGTGGCTCCTGCCAGTCGACGAGAATGCGCCTCAATACCGTTTCGTCCCAGTCGGGGTGACGTTGCTGAACACGCGTGACCACATCGGTCTCGGGGGCAGGCTCGTCGGGCGCCAGGCGGGCGGCCACGGTCACGGCACGGCGGGCCACAAAGCCCCCGATCTTCTGCAAGAGACCCGTGGAATATGCCGCTACCAACAGGAGGGCTGCGCCGGCCCAAACGGCTTGGTCCAAGGGGGACATCTCGCCGACCAGCGTCGCTCGCAACCGGACCGGGTCAGGGTAGTTCCGGTGGCTTTCATCGATGAGTACTGTGCGGTCGTCGGCGACAAGCCACGCAGCCAATTGGTTGGCGAAGCGGCCGTTGTCCGCCAGGGAAAGGCTTCCGTTGGTCACGACGCTGGGGTCAGCAAGGATCAAGATCGTTCCGGCTCCCAGGCGCTCCTCGACCAGCCATGGCCACGGGCCCAGTGGCTCACCAAGCGTGGGCAAACCATCCTGGATGACATCCAGCCAACTGGATGCCGTGGTTCGAGCCAGGACCCTGCCGCCGGGCCCCACCTGCAGGGCCGAGGCGTGGTTGAGCACCACTTCGGATAGCCCCAGGGTGGCTCCATGGTCTTCGAAGTCGCTGGCAACCACGAACTCGGGGCGCTTCAGGTAGGCCAGATCCAGCAGGGGCCGATTCAGCAGTACAGTTCCAATACCGAGCCCCCCGAGGAATTCTTGCCCGGTGCCAAAATCGTCTGCCAACAGGAGCCGCCCGCCGCCCTCCAGAAATTGCCTTAGCCACGCCAACTCCTCGCTGGTCGGGCTTCGATCCGGACCCAGAATGGCGAGACTGGCGCGTTGCGGGTCAACGTCAAAGGCAACGAAGGAATGATGCACCATCTGCAACCCCTCGTCGGTACCCAGCCAACTGAACGCCAAGGCCACATCGCCGGCGGCCCCGACTTCCGCTGCAAAGCCGCTGCCACCATTCCAGCGCGTGTTGTAGACGCTGAAGTTTGCCTGGGTGCCAAAGAGCGGCTGAAGCATCGATGAGGCCAGCAGTGCGACGATCAACGCCACGAGGAACCCCACAACATACAGACGCCTCAGGCCGGATTGCACGAGTCACCCCAGCCTCCCACAAATCGGCCCCAGAAGTAGGTGGCGGTCCCGGCACCAGCACCGCCCGGAGCGTCCGGGTCAGCCCCGCCGAGGCGCCGTGCCCGGGGCGCGCCGCGCATGCAACATTCTGGTCGACTTCGCAATCCCTATGTCCGGGGCCCGAGTGGGCACGGCGTGCGCAACGACTGGATCGTCCGTGGCTTGGGGGTCTTGTTTCTTGCGCCGACGATCCCTCTGCTGCTGCTCGTGGATGCACCGACTGGGGGCGTGCTTGCATTCGGCACCGCGTCCATCGGCGTGTTTCTGATCGCCGTCGTAGCCGAACGGGTCGTGCCCGCGCCTGGTGCCCAGGCCCTCCTGGACGGCGCATCCGACGCCCTGGAGTCGGTCGCCAACGGACTGGCATTGGGCG
The DNA here is from genome assembly GCA_041624075.1 of Thermoplasmatota archaeon. Classification (GTDB taxonomy): domain Archaea; phylum Thermoplasmatota; class E2; order JACPAO01; family JAHFTW01; genus JBFJVP01. The sequence continues at coordinate 3,655 of JBFJVP010000249.1, forward strand.
GCCGCGCGGTCTACATTCCGGACCAAGGCAACGTCGGTGAGGAACGCCTCTTCCTGGCTGCGCCCGGCCGCCCTCGGCCAGTTCCCATGCTCGATCGCGACACGGTGGTCTACGGCGGCGGCGGTGGCACCTTGCGGGGCGTTGCCATCGTCCCGCCGGGCATCGCCCTGCTGCGGGCCCGCACCAAGCCCCTGGAACCGGGTGCCCCCATTGGACAGATGGTGACCCACATCCAGGGGCTGTTGGGGACCAACGACCTCGCCACCAGCATCACCGTGTCCCCGAGTGCCCATGGCTTCGAGGTGAACCTGCACGCCGGTGCAACGGCGCCACCCTGCATGCGCAACCCTGCGGACCCGCTCTGTCCCCGCGTGGGCTGCAACATGTGTCAGGCCATCGGATGCGCCTTGGTGCGCTGCGTGGGCCGGCCCTTGGTGGTTGCTGATGCACAGGTGACCCCGCCTCGTGTGAGGCTGCTCTTTGCAGACGCAGCCGAACAGTCTGCGCCAACCAATCCACCCGCGGAAAACGTGGGGGGCCGTCCTTGAGGCTGGCCGTTGGCTTGGGTTTGGCATTCATCGTAGCAAATGCCGCCTCATGGTTGCTTATCACGGGCGACGCGGCACTCACCATGACCGTCGGCTTCCAGTTGGTGTTGCTGCTGGTGCTGCGGCACTTCGTCGTCGGCTATGGGTCCGCCGGCTTGGAAGCGCGCTTGAACGTGCTGGTGTTGGCCTACTTGGCCATCTTCGCCATCGTGGTCACGATCCAATTGCGAGAGGTCCTGGCCGCTTAGGCTATTCGACCTGGATCCACAGGTGCAAGTGGCGGTACGGCACGTCCACGAAGGGTATGTCTCCTGGCGTGTAGAGCAGGAATTGTAGTTGGTAGTCGCCTTGGGGCAACGAAACGTCCATCCGGTGAATGAACTGGTCGCCGTGGTCCAGGGTAGCATTCCAGGCATCGTAGGGGCTCTGGGCTCCGGCCTCGAACCGCGTGGCGTTCTGGCGGGACGACGAACCGGACCCATCGGCGGCCATGAACTCGCCTTCAACCAGTAGCGCGCGCACCTCGTAGGACATGCGGCGCTGTTCATGGTTCTTGACGACCACTTCCACCAAACCGGTTTCACCTGGCTCCAGGTCGACCGGGTAGTCTGCGGCTTTGCCCGTCGCGCCCAG
>JBFJVP010000250.1:0-4819 GCA_041624075.1 Thermoplasmatota archaeon
CCGCCCGAGTCGTTCAGTCCCACAACGGGGGCCCCGGTCTGGATGGCGAGGTCCATGATCTTGGTGATCTTCTCGGCGGACACCCAGCCGAGGCTGCCGCCGAAGACCGTGAAGTCCTGGGCAAAGGCGTACACCAGGCGGCCCTCCACCATGCCCCATCCCGTGACGACACCGTCGCCGGGGATCTTCTTGCGATCCATGCCGAAGTCGGCGCACTCGTGTTCGCGCAGGGCATCGAGTTCCACGAACGAACCGGAATCAAAGAGCAGATCCAGGCGTTCGCGGGCGGTGTACTTGCCACCCTTGTGTTGCTTCTCCACGCGGGCGGGTCCGCCACCGGCCAGCGCGGCTGCCTTGCGTTCCCGTAGCTCCGAGACGCGGTCCTCGACGCTCATGACGGCGCCGCGAGGCTGAGGCGGTACTTGATGGAAGCGACGGGGACCCCTACACCAACCGGTTGGGTTGGCGGGCACGGCAGGGGGCTGGCAACGCCGTGGTTGCTTGTGGCAACCTCCCCCTGCACGAAGCCGCTTTACCTGCCAGCACGATGGCCGTCCATGGTGCATGGAAGGCGCTGGCTGCCACCCGTGGTGGCGGTCCTGATGCTTGGTTCCCTGTTGCCGGCCACGGCCGCCGGCCAGCAATGCGCCGAGGTGGACCTTCAGTTGACCGACGATGCCTGTGGCACAGTCCTTGCGGCCAGCGTCGCGGGCGACGCCCACGGCTCTTGTGACGCGTTTGCAGCCGTCGGGTGCGTTGCTGTCAGCGGCACGGGCAACGCCCGAAACCACCATGCGAGCGGGGGCGGGGCCCCTTCTGCTTCGTGCACCATCTATGTGGGCTGCATCGCCATCAGTGGCACCGGTGACGCCGGCAACGCCGACAACTCCTCCTTTGAAGCAGGCGGCAGCCAGTGGGCCAGTTGCACCGGGTTCGTCGTTTGCATCGCCCTGAGCGGGACGGGCCACGCAAGCAACGGCGCGGGCGCCACCGACGGCTCGGCCGGTTACCCCTGCATGGGATTTGCCCGTTGCATCGCCATCAGTGGCACCGGCGACGCGAGCAACCACGCTGCGGGCAACCGGCCGTGCAGCGGCGAGTACTCGGTTCCGCCCCACGTGCCGGGCGCGCCGGTGCCCTCATCGCCGCGGCTGTACCCTGGGATCGGCGCCGGCTGCGTTGCGGTGAGCGGCTTGGGCGACGCCAGCAACCACATCGCTCACACTGGGGGCGGCAACCCAACCTGCACCCAGCCGGTATCGTGCATGGCGATCAGTTGGACGGCGGGCCACGGCGCGCCGTAGGCCTGCGCAGGCATTTTCCGGCCAAGCGGGCCCGCCGGGACAGAGACTTCATCAACGCGGCGTGCGGTGCAATGTGGCATGTCGCGCTGGTTGGTGGCTACTGTGCCCCTGGTTTTGATTGCCGTCACGTTTGCTTTTCCGGGCGCCAGCGCCCAGTCCTGCCAGAACGACCCGGACCTGCGCTGGGACGAGGACGCGTGCTCGCAAACCGTGGCCACGAGCGTTCACGGCGATTCCGCCGGCACGGATTGTGATGGCAGTGCCACCTGCATCACGATCAGTGGCTTTGGCAACGCCAGCAACCAGGGCGGCGATCAGGCGTGCAACGGTGATGGCAGTTGCGTGGCCATTAGCGGCACCGGTGACGCCAGCAATCGAGGCGGTTCCGGTTCGTGCTGGGCCGCCTCGTGTCTTGCATTCAGTGGTGACGGCAATGCATCCAACCAAGGCGGTTCGGGGTCCTGCTACGGCATCACCTGCGTCGCGGTTGCCGGAACCGGGGATGCGTCCAACGACGGGGGCGCCGGGCAGTGCGGCATTCTCTCCTGTAGCACGTCGTGCACGGGCCTGTCCTGCATGGCGGTCAGTGGAGGCGGCAACGCGTCCAATGCGGCTGGCGGCGGTGGCTGCCGGGGCGACAACTACTGGCCCGTGGAGCATATCGGGGTCTCCTGCATCGCCGTGGCGGGCACGGGCGACGCCAGCAATGACGCCGGCGACCACGTGTGCCACCTGGCGTGCGCGTTCCCGTGTTCTGCGGGGTCGTGCGTGGCCATCAGCGGCGGCGGTGACGCCAGCAACGAGGCCGGTTCCTGGGCCTGCAGGGATGGCCACGCTTGCTTGGCGGTGAGCGGCCAGGGCGACGCCAGCAACGAGGCCGACGAATGGAGTTGCTCGGGGGGCTGTTACGCGGTGGCTCCGACGGGCACGGCCACCAATGCCGTGAGTGACACGGTCGGTTGCAACGATGGCGGCTGCTGGGCCATCAGTGGCACCGGCGATGCGACCAACCAGGGCGGCGGCCACGTGAGTTGCGGGGGCGTCACCTCCTGTATGGCTGCCTCGATTACGGGCGATGCCACCAACAACATGCAAGCTGCCAGCACTTGCCAGGGCATTGGCTCGGTTTCGTGCCTGGCCATTAGCGGCACCGGCGACGCGGCCAACAACGCCGCTGGCTCGGGCACGTGCTGGAGCCTGGATGGCATCTCCTGCATTGCTGTCAGCGGCACCGGCAACGCCAGCAATGATGCCGGCACACCCAACGGCTACTCCTCCTGTCAGGGTGGCAGCGCGCATTGCATTGCCGTGAGTGGCACCGGCGATGCCAGCAACACGGCCCAGGACGAAGGCTGCTACGAGCCGCGGGGAGTCAACTGCCTCGCCGTCAGTGGGGCGGGAGACGCTAGCAACGAGGCGGGCGACGACGGCTGCGATTACTGGGCATACGCCGTGGGGAGTCTTGACGTGGGGGCCGCCTGCATCGCCATCAGCGGTACGGGCAACGCGACCAACAGCGCCGGCGCGCATTCGTGCGACGGCCTTCGGGGCGCCTCGTGCATTGCGCTCAGCGGCGCTGGGGACGCATCCAATGAGGCTGGGACCGGGTCGTGTGCGGATGCGTGGGCGCCATGCGTCGCCGCTGCACCCCTGGGCACCGCCCGCAACGAGGTGGAAGGGCAGGAATGCGTGGCCCCCCAGTGCGCATCGCTGCACTCAAGCCCCTGATGCCCCCGATCCGCTTGGCCCCCCGCCAACAGACGCCCCAGTCAGGCGAAGACGTCACCAAACACGTGTTCGATGAGCGGGTTTGTGAAGCGAGCCCGGATGTCAGCCAGCGTGTAGCCGCCGGCCGCTGCCACGCGCAGAAGCTGCGAACGGAATTCCGGAACACGGTCCCGATAGGCCACCGTCTTCAGGTACTCCGTGTCGGTGAGGCCCCTGAACTGCAAGCCCTGCCACTGCTTGGCCCAGTGCGGCCGCACATTGAGCCGGTTGCCAGCCGGATCGCGATAGGAATCCCATAGGTCGGTGAGGTCCTGCATGAAGGCCAGCCACGCCGCGGGCTCCGAGTTCAGGGTGGTCAGCACTTCAATCGAGCAGGTTCCCAGGTCGTTGCCGTGTTGGGGGGCCATGGTGATGTCGCTGCCACCCATGACCCGCATTTCCAGGGTGATCTTCATGGGCGAGTCGTCGCGGTCGTACAGGCACTTGATGGTGTCCCACCACGCCTTCTGGCAGATGGACCAGTCTGGCTTGGTTGGGTCATCCGGGTGCGGCGGGATGGGGATTTCCAGCTCCATGTCGAGCACGCGCATGTTCTGGATTCCGCGCTGGAAGTGCAGCGCCTCGATCAGGTACGCCGTGGTTTGAGTGTCGGCGGGCAGGCTGTTCATGGCTGCGGCCGCCAGCATTTCGGCTTGGACACGGTCAGGAAGAAGCTTGATGAGGGTCTGGTTGCCTAGGTGGGCCAAGTAGCTGGCCACTTGGTCGATGAAGGCGTTCTCGGGGCCGGGGTATTCCTCAGCGTCCTCCTCGCGCCCGTCGTTGTGCCATGTGTTCACCCAGCACTTGTCCTGGTAGGCGAACCAGAACCATTCCGTGTAGTAGTCCTGCTCGGCAGCCCGTACGAATTCCGCCATGGCTGCATCCATGTCAGCTTGGGTGATGCCGGACATGTCGACTTGGCGGGGCACGGAAAAGCCATCCGGGGGCGGAATGGCGAGTGCAACGCGGGGCTTGGTGGGCTTGAGAACCGCGTAGCTCATGGGGTCGAGCTTCAGGGTCACGGCCGTCACGATTCCCAGCATGCCGAAGCAGCCGGCGGCGGCCTTGAGTTGCTCCGGATCGTCGACCACTTGGACCTCGCCGCGGGCGTTGACGAACTCGATGGCGTGCACGAGATCGCTGAGGGTCTTGGAGTGCAGGCCGGCGCCGTGACAGATGGGCGCGTTGGAGCCACCATAGGTGATTTCCACCATGATGACGTTGAGCGGGATCGTCCAGGACTTGCCGCCGCCGGCGTCGCTCAGACACCATCGTCGGAATTGCTCGTTGGTCGTGCCGGCTCCGATTCGGCACAGGGCCTTGGTTTGGCCGTCTTCCTGGATGTGCCCCGTGATTCGGATTCCTTGCAGTTGATTGTCCGGGTCCATGTCCGGCTGCTGTGCGGGCAACTCTTCGACCACGTCCAGGGGCAGCGTTGAGATCAGGACCTGGTCGTTGGCGGAGTACAGGTCGCCCCAGGTGTGGCGGTAGCCGGAGGCGCGAACCTTTCTGTCGTTTTCACGCGCCCAGCGGACGACGTTCTGCACGCCGGTGACGGTGCGGGGCACGCAGGTCAGGTAGGGGGTGTTCTGAACGGTTCGGCCCCAGTTGCGAAACGCCTCTCGTGTCAGGCAATAGACGGGGCTGCCGTCGGCTTCCTGGATATCGGGGCAGGGTTCTGCTTCGCGGTGGAACAATGTTCGCATCTCGTCGAGGGCTCCCCGCGGGGGGTCTTGCATGAGCCGGCC
>JBFJVP010000251.1:0-4803 GCA_041624075.1 Thermoplasmatota archaeon
ACCGGAAGTCTTCGTACCAGTGTAGAGGAACCGTGGGTGACGGAGGTGACGGCGGGCTCCGGCTTCCTGCAATCCCACTTGTTCGACGCGTATGGAAACAATCGGAACGAACCCGCGTTTGCCTACGCCCTACGCGTGACACGCGCGCCTCAGCCGGGAGTCGTGACGTGCCAGGGGGGTGGCTTCATCGCGAGCGGCGAACCGGGCGCAGACAAGGCTCCTGTGCCGTTTCTGCCGGCGGGCCTCAAGCCGATCTCGGGGGAGGGCTTTGGCGAGGTTCAGACGCCGCTTCGCGTGCCCAAGGCCGTGTCCCTCGGCGTGGGGGATGTGGTGTTGGCGCGGCCGGCCAAGGCGGGGGAACCTGCCGAGCGGTTTGATGAGTACCTCCTGTTGCAGGACGGCGAGCTCGTCGGCCGCGTACCCACCTATCGCGGCTTGGGGTACTGCTTCCACTGACTGCTAATTCCGCTTGTACTGCGCGCAGGACCAGCCATGAAACAATTTATTGAGCTTGCTTTGATGCATATCCGGTTGCGCCCGAGCGCAGTGGCTCCCCCCGGCCTCGGCGCAACTGGAAGTGAAACTTGTATCGCGTTGTCGCCACCGCCACGATCCTGATCTTGACCGCCTTGGCGCCTGCCAACGTGAGCGCCCAGGCGCAGTGCCCGCCCACGCCCGCCAATCCCTTTGCACCGGGATCGCCTCAACATTTGTTGTTTGAGGTGCTGCGCGACACGTACGATGAGGCCTGTGCCTTGGGCGATCCGATCCAGGACGTCATCGACCAACTAGTGGACGTCATCATGGACACCGTTGCTGAACTGATCCTTCTGCTTCTGGGACTGGTTGACGATGTGCTGGCGCTCGTGGACAACCTCATCGATCAACTCAACGCCCTGCTGGACGCGATTCGGGCGTGGTGCTACGACCAGTTCGGCGGGCCACCCCACCCCGTCTGCGATGCCATTCCAAACATCTAGCGCGCCCGCCACCATCCGGGTCGGCGCCGCATCATCCAGGCGCCCTTAAACCAGCGCGTCCGCTGCCAACGCATGGTCGAAGCGGCGCGCTACGACGCGATTATCGTGGGCTCTGGGCCCTCGGGATCCGTGTGGGCACGGGAATTGACGGCTGCCGGTTTGCGGTGCCTCGTGCTGGAGGCCGGCCGCTTCCTGGACCGCGAAACGTATCCCGACAAGCAAGTGGACTCGGGCACCCAGTTGTTCTGGTCCGGCGGGTTGGAGCCCAACACCGACGCAACGGTGGCAATGCTGCGACCCAAGGTGGTGGGAGGCGGCTCGGTTGTCAACCAGGCGCTGCTGGACCGCTTCCATGGCGACGCGTTCCCGTCGTGGCACGAGGAATCCGGCATTGCATGGTTCACGGACGAGCACATGGCGCCGTGGTACGACCACGTCGAGGCCAGCCTGGCGCTGGAGGCTGTTCCCCTGGAGTATGCCAACCGGAGCGCGGAGTTGTTCCGTCATGGCTGCGAAGCTAAGGCGTACGGCTTCAAGCAGTTGCGGCGAGCGCAACGAGACTGCCGGTTTGGCGATGGCAACGATTGCATTACGTGCCTGTCCGGTTGCCGCGTGGACAGCAAGCAAGCGATGCACGTGACCTTCCTGCACGAAGCCCTGGAGGCCGGCGCGCACGTGTTGTCCGAGTTCGAAGTGGAGCGCATCTGGGAGACGGGAAGCGGTGCGTTCATCCTGGGCCGCACGGCGGATGGCCAATTGGCCAAGTTCGCCGCCGACCGGGTCGTTCTGGCCGCGGGCGCGGTCGGAAACTCGCGCATCCTTCTCCGCAGTGGCTTCGGTGACCGTCTGCCGGTGGGCGAGCGTTTCTTCTGTCACCCCCAACGCATGTACTTCGGCATCTTCGACGAGCCGGTGCGGGCCCACGCGGGTGCATTCCAGGCGTACGCAAGCGACGATGGCCGGTTCCGGTCCCACGGCTTCAAGCTGGAAAACGTGTACGCGCCACCGGCAGACATTGCCATGCTGGTGCCGGGAATCGGCGATGCGCACCAGCAAGTGATGTCCAAGTACGATCACATCGCGTGCGTTGAGGTGGCCATTCGGGACACCAATCCCGGCACGATCCGCGTCATGCCGGACGGGGCGCTGCGGCTGGAGAAGCGACTCAACCGGGAGGACCGGGCACGGTTGGCCCGGGGCACGCGCGCGGTCAAGGAGATCCTCACGGCCGCTGGCGCTCGCCGCGTCGTCGAAGGGGACCCCAACATTGGCTTGCACTTGATGGGCGGTTGCACGATCGGAACCGACCCGGCGCGGTCCGTGGTGGGGCCGGACTTCCGCGTCCACGGGTGCAAGGCAATCCACATCGCGGACTCCAGCATCTTCCCCAACGCGCCGGGCATCAATCCGGCTTTGACGATCATGGCCCTGGCCGCGCGCGCCGCGTCCGAGGTCACCGGGGGTGTGGCATGAAGCCGGTCGCACTTACTGCTCGGCAGCAGAAGGGGTTGGCGCGCCTGGGAGATTTGATGGCCCCTGGCCACGCGGGCATGCCCCGGTTCTCCGAGAGCGGCGCGGCCCGCCATTTGCCCGTGATGCTGGGCTACATGACGCCGCAGGATCGCAAGGATGTAGGCGCATTGCTGGATCTGGCTGCCCGCGCGCCTCGACCCGTGCTACGGGGCCTTTTGCGGGCGGCGGAGCGGGGCAAGCGGTTGCCTGGCTCCGTGGGCGCAGGCATGCGGATGCTGGTGGTCGGCGTCAAGGGCGTCAGCCTGGCGCCGTATTACTCCGATTTCACAGCCGATGGCCGCATCAGTCAGGCAGTGGGTTACGACGCGGCCAGTCGCACCGACCCAAGCCAGCTGGGCCAGCAGGCACGCAGCGTGGAGGCACGAAAAATGGCAGAAAAGCAAAGGCCCCGGTTGCAACGGCCGGCAGCACCCGAGGCAGACGACGACTTCATCCGGGAGACCTTTGAGGCGGCCCGAAACGCGGGGCCATCCCTTCGAGCGATGCCCATGGATGAGCGCCTTGCGCGCATCGTGGCGCTGCGGCGGCTGATTGCCCGGGAGCGGGACTGGATCGTGGATGAGATCTGCCTCGCCACTGGAAAGACGCCGGGCGACGCGCTGGTTTCCGAGGTGTTTGGGGTTCTCGATCACCTGGTTTGGCTGGAGAAGAACGCAGCGGGCGCCCTGGCAGATGAGAAGGTCGCGACGCCCATCGCACTCATGGGCAAGAAGAGCCGCATCCAGTATGAGCCCATGGGCCCCATCCTGATCATTGCTCCCTGGTATTACCCGTTCTATCAGGCTATCGTGCCGATCACGAGCGCTTTCGTGGCGGGCAATCCGGTGGTCTTCAAGCCCAGCGAGCACACCCCCATGGAGGGCTTGGTGGAGGCGTTGCTGGATCGGGCTGGCTTCGCCCAGGAGTGGGTTCATGTGGTGTACGGCGCGGGGCGCGTCGGGGCGGCACTCATCGACCAGCGCCCGGCCAAGGTGTTCTTCACGGGCAGCCAGGCCACGGGCAGTGCCATCATGGCCCAGGCGGCGGCGCACTTGGTGCCTGTGGAATTGGAGCTTGGCGGCAAGGACGCCATGGTCGTGTTCGATGACGCTACCATTCGGCGGGCGGCAAGTGGGGCCGCGTGGGGTGGCTTGACCAACGCCGGCCAGTCCTGCACCAGTGTTGAATTGCTGATGGTTCACGATTCCATCTACGACGGGTTCCGTGATGCCCTGATCGACGAGGTGGATCGCATCCGCGTGGGTGCCAGCGGCCGCGACGGCGACATGGGTTCCATGACCACAACGTTCCAGTTGGAGACGGTGCGGCGTCACCTGGATGATGCCTTGGCCAAAGGTGCGCGCGTGGCCAATTCCGCCTCGTGGGACGGGCAGTCCAACCCGATTCCTCCCATGGTCTTGGAGGACGTGGGCCCGGACATGTTGGTGGCCAGCGAGGAGACCTTTGGGCCGCTGATTCCGCTGCTTCGTTTCACCGACGAAGCAGAGGTCATCGACCGGATCAATGCCCTCCCTTTCGGGTTGTCAGCGAGCATCTGGGGCAAGGACCTGAAGCGGGTGCGCCGCGTGGCCCGTGCCCTGGACGTGGGCAACGTGTCGATCAACAACGTGATGATCACGGAGGGCAACCCCGCCTTGCCCTTTGGTGGCGCCAAGACCAGTGGCTTTGGCCGTTTCAAGGGCGTGTTGGGCTTGCGGGCGTTTACGAACGTCAAGGCCGTGATGGAGGAGAAGGACCGGGACTTCATTGAGGCCAACTGGTTCCCGTATGACGAGCAGAAGATCGCCATCTTCGATCGGTTGACCGCGAGCCTGTTTGAGGGCAAACGCCCGCGCTGGGTCGGCTTTGCCCGGGCGGGCCTGAAGTTGGAGTCCTACGCGCAGAAGGCTCGGAGGGAGCCCCGTGCTCGTGCGCCAAGTGATGCGGGTGAGCTGACCGAGGCGGCCCCGGTGCCGGCTCGTGTGAAGCGTCGCGTCCCTTAGGGTTCCACGATCGCGCCGGCGGGGCGAAGGTTCCCGGGCGCCGATGCGTGGGGCACCCGCCTCGGTTGCTGGTTGAAGCTGTGGTTGCCCGTGCAAGCGTATGCAGCGTCGGATTGGTCGTCTAGGGCCGTGGCTCGAGCCCTTGCCCCCAGTGATAACAGTCCGAACAGAATGCAGCAGTGCGTGATTATGCCGATCGGAATAGGTTGATGACCTACGGAATCCATAGTTAGAAATACGGAATCCGTAGTCGGTGGCGCCGTGGCTGGCCTACCAGGTCCCCTGCAACCGCGCACAACGCGCTGCGG
>JBFJVP010000252.1:0-4786 GCA_041624075.1 Thermoplasmatota archaeon
ACTTCGCGCACGGTGCGGCCGGTCTTGTTGCTGGTCTTGGCGATCTCGGCGGCCTTGTCGTAGCCGATCAGCGGGTTGAGGGCGGTGGCCATGCTGATGGAGCGTTCGACGTTACCGGTGGCCTTCTCGACGTTGGCGGTGGTGCCGGCGAGGCAGTTGTCGACGAAGACGCGGCTGCCGGCGGCCAGCAGGCGGGTGGCTTCCAGGAGGTTGTGGGCCATCATGGGCAGCATGACGTTGAGGTCAAGTTGGCCCCATTGGCCGCCCATGCGCACGGCGGTGTTGTTGCCGGTGACGTGGGCGCCGATCTGGACGACGGCTTCGCAGATGACGGGGTTGACCTTGCCGGGCATGATGCTGCTGCCGGGCTGGATGGCGGGGAGTTGGATTTCGCCGAGTCCGCAGTCGGGGCCGCTGGCCATGAGGCGGACGTCGTTGGCGATCTTCATCATCGAGGCGGCGATGGTGTCGAGGGCGCCGGCGGCGAAGACGTAGGCGTCGCGGGCGGCTTGGGCTTCGAAGTGGTTCTCGGCTTCGCGGAATTCGTGGCCGGTGGCCTGGTATAGGTATTCGGCGACCTTGGCTCCGAATTGCGGGTGGGCGTTGAGGCCGGTGCCCAGGGCGGTGCCGCCCTGAGCGAGCTCAAGGAGGCCGGGGGTGACGTCCTTGACGCGCTGGATGGACAACTCGATTTGCCGGGCGTAGCCACTGAACTCCTGGCCCAGGCGGATCGGGACGGCGTCCTGCAGGTGCGTGCGGCCCACCTTGACCACGTCGTCGAATTCCTGGGTCTTGGCGGCCAGGCACTCGTGCAGGTACTCCAAAGCGGGGATCAGTTCGTGGTGGAGCTGCATCACGGCGGCCACATGCATCGTCGTGGGGATGATGTCGTTGCTGCTCTGGCCGCGGTTCACCTGGTCGTTGGGGTGGACGTCGCGGCCGAGGATGCCGCTTGCCAGGGTTGCGATGACCTCGTTGGCGTTCATGTTGCTGCTGGTGCCGCTGCCAGTTTGGAACACGTCCACGGGGAACTGGTCGGCGTGCTCGCCCTGGTAGATCTCGAAGGCAGCCTCGCTGATGGCGTCCGCCACGTCCCCGGGCAATTCGCCGAGCTCCTTGTTCGCCTGCGCACACGCCCACTTGACGAGCGCCAGGCTGCGTACGAACTCGGGGGCCATGCGCATGCCGCTGATGGGGAAGTTGAGTACGGCGCGCTGGGTCTGGGCGGCCCACTTGGCGTCGATGGGCACTTCCATTTCGCCCATGGAGTCGCGCTCCAGGCGGGTGCTGGGGCCGCTCATGGCGGCGAATTCGGAGCCTGCATCAGAGGTCATGGCGCGCGCGAGGCAGGTTTGCGCTTTGAGCCTTGGGGGCCGGGGCAGTCCCGGCCACGGTGGTGGGCGTTTGGGCGCTCCCGACAGCGGGCATGGGGGTGGGTCCCGGTCTTGGGCGCTAACCCAATGGACGGTTTGGTTGACTGCCTGATGGGCCAACACGCCCTTCCGAGGGCCCTGTAAAGCATCCCGGCCAAGGCCATGGTATGGTGGTCCCGGAATCGCGACGCCGTGTACGGGCCGATTGTGACGGCGTGGCCGACGTGGTCGGTTCGATGATGCTGGTCGGCATCACGGTTGCAGGGATGTCGGCGTTGGCGTTGCTGGTGTTGGCGATGCCGGCGCCGGTAGGACAATTGCACGCGGAGTTGGCTGTGGAGACGCTTGCAGGTCCTGGTGGTTGGGGTAGTGGTGATGAAGTGGTTCGCCTGACCCATCGGGGCGGGGAGGCCCTGGATGCTGACAATGTACGTGTGCTGTTGACGATCAACGGCCATGGAACCATGTTTGAGGGAGTGGCATTGGGAGGCGGGTTTGCTGATGGGCGGTTGAACATCGGGGAGGCGTGGCACTGGGCGGGCCTCATTCAGGAGTCAGATGTGGTTGAAGTGGAGGTGGTGGCGGTGGAGCAGAATCACCTGTTGGCCCGGTTCGTGGCCCGCAGCTAGAGTGTGGTGACACGCGCCCAGCAAGGGCACGAAGCCGCTGGCTGGCGGCTTGCTGTAGGGGCCTATGCGGCCAGGGCTGCCACGGCGTGGGCGGTTTGGGTTGGGTGCAAGTGGAGGAACTTGCCGCGGCGCTCGGTGGTGATGATGCCGGCGTCCTTGAGCCGCTGTACATGGTAGTGGGCGGTCTGGGGTGCCATCTTTGCCGCTGCGGCCAGTTCGGCGTTGCTGCAACCCGGCTGGCTCAGGACCGCTTCCAGGATGCGCTTGGCGCCGGCGGCCTTCAGGACCGGCAGTGCCGCCATGACGCGGCGATCGATGGCTCCCTTGGGGTAGTAACAGGTGTAACCGGCTGCGGCCACGGGCACGACGACGGAGGCGTTGGCTAGCTTGTCCAAGTGGTGGCGCAGCACGCCGTTGGCGAGGCCCAGATCCCGTTTGAGGGCGTTCTGGTGGATGCCTGGGTTGGCCTCAATGGCGGCGTGGATGGCGCGCCGCTCGGGGTGATGTAGAACCTGATCCTGCCGGATGCGACTGAACAAGCCCACGGCGCCGAGCTTGGCGGCCGGGGAGAGGTAGTAGAGCAGGGCTGCCAGCAGGGCGGCGGCGCCCACAGCTGCGGCCTCCTCGGGTGACGGCCAGGCCCAGACCGAATTGTCCGGGATGCGGGCCAGTTCTTCTGAAGCGCGGTCGGGGCGCGCCTGAGCCGTTGGCAGGGGCGGGGCGACGCTGGTTTCACTGACCTGGAAGGATTCCTGGCCTGAGAGCAATTGCTGGTTGTACCAGTATAGCTCGGAGGTGTCCCAGGCGTCGAACCGGTTGTCGATGAGGGGATAGCCGGGCTGGAGTTCCCGGTAGTAGTACACTTGTCCCGCCTGAATGGCGACGTCCACTTCGCTGCATTCCTCTTGGCAGGTGATCAGGAAGCTCCAACTGGGCGAAGCGTCCGGGTTTCCGGTGCCAGCCATGGCCATGCCCCACTGCGCCAAGAGTGACTTGGCCGTCGGGAACTCGGCGGGAACCAGATCTGGCGGGGGAAGGATCCGGTCGTCGACGGGCGCCGTCCAGGGATCCTCGTAATGGTAGCTGATGGTTTCGTCCCCCAGGCCGATGCCGGGAAGCAGTTGCGCCTGGCCTCGATCCTGGGCGATGGTGACAAAATGGCGCGCACTGCCGTCCGTGACGGTGAAGCTCCAACGCTCCGAGCGGCGCTCCGTGTCGAAGGCGGCGTGGGCGGCTTGGGCCATGTAGGCGTCGGGGTGAGCCTGAATGAACTGCTTGAGCCCCGATTCGTCATCGTTGAAGGCGTAGCGGTAGGCTTCGCTCAATGGCCAGGGGTGTTCCACGCCAGCATCAGAGATCGTCCATGGCGTGCGCTTGGCCATCGTCAGGGGCGGCAGATCCGCCATCGTGGCGGGCTGGGGCGGCACGGGAGCGACGCCTCGGGTAAAGTGGGTCAACTCCAGGGCATCGCCGGGCGCCCCGAAGGCTCCCCCGATGACATCCACCATGCGCACCGGGTAGGGAATGTCGGGCCGGTAGAAGGCCACCCAATCCGGCTGCTGGGTGTTCCAGAACGCCGGGTGGTCGCTGGGGTGGGTGTCCAGGTATTCGACGGCCAGCAGGCCCTCCGTTTCTGGTGTGATGCCGCGAATGCGGCGCCAGGAGGCGTTGGGGTTGGAGGGCCCGGAGCCCCATTCACAGTCATGCTGATGGCGCTTCCACTCCGTCGTCTTCGGCGTGACACCTTGCAGGGGATCGAACAGTCCACAGGGCAGGCGCGCCGTCGAATCGAAGGAAGTGGACCGCCAGACGGTGTACGATTCACTGGACTCGACCAAGCCTTCGTTTCGGTCGTAGAAGTGCGTGCTTTGACCCGTACTTCCCACGCTAATGCCCTTGACCGGGTCCACGAACAGGGTGTTGTTGGAGGGGCCCCGGTCGGAGGTCTCGTTCATCTGCACCACCACGGTCCAGCGCGCCGAGCCATTGACGTCGTAGTGTACCGCCGTATCCTGCAATTCAAAGACGAATTCCCGGTGGCGGCCCTCCTGGAAGCCGCGGTAGCGTGCATCGTCGTCCAGGGGCGCCTTGTTCAATTGGTAGATGCCGGCGTCGCCGATGTGCGGCACGGCCATGCGCGTGTCAAATGCCTCTCCGTCGGCGGCGCCCAGGCCGACCACCAAACCTCCGGCCCCTCCGAGAACCAGGAAGACGATCAGGCTGACGACGATGTGTCGGGGGCGAGCAAGGGCAGACCGTGCAGAGTCCATGAAGCCACACTTCTCGCCGGCGCATATAGGCCGGCGGGAGCGATTCTCTGATGATCGGGCCCCTCTTGAACGATGTTCTGATTGTCTGTTGCACGCGCCAGCGCGGCCTGGCCTGGTGGTGCCCCGTGCCGGTCCATGCCATCGGGGGCCTCGAACGCGCTGACCTAACTAGGGCGAAGTAGCGCCAAGCCGCGTTGCCTTCAGGGCGTCGTAGACCTCTTTGGCCTTGGCCATCTTCGCTTGCTCAGCCTCGTTTTCTGCGAGTACGGGTGACACGGGGATGGGTTTGCCGCTCTTGTCCAGCCCGACGAAGGTGATGTAGCAGCGGCCCGTGTGGCGCACGTCGCCGGTGGAGGGCTCTTCGGCTTCGACGCGAACGCCCACCATCATGCTGGTTCGGCCGGTGTGCCTAACGGTCGCGTGGATGTGCAGGATGTCGCCGATGAACACGGGTTCCCTGAAGTCCATGCGCTCGATGCTGGCGGTGACGACCTTGGGAACGCGGGCGTGGCGC
>JBFJVP010000253.1:0-4773 GCA_041624075.1 Thermoplasmatota archaeon
AGGGCTGCACCGCTCCCCAAGGGGTAGAGTGGACCTCGCGCTCAGCCTGCACCAGTTCCCAATCCGGCCCCAGGGCTGCGACCAACTCGTCGGCCGAGTAGCGCTGCACGGGCAAGCCACTGCAGGTTTCGGGCCCATCGGGTGCGAACGTGGCGACGACCGCGTGGCCCCCCGACCCAACCTTGGCCGCCAAGGTCTGCCGGTAGCGCTCCCGGTCGGCTTCGTCTATCAGGAAATGGAAGACCGCGCGGTCGTGCCACGCATCAAACGGCCCGACCAGTTGCCGCGCCGGCCGCGTGATATCCGCCACCAGCCAGTCCACCTGTGCCGCCTGCTCGCCCAACTGTTGGCGCGCCTGCTGTAGGGCGGCGGGAGCAATGTCAACCACCGTCACGCGCGCGCCAAGAGCTAGCAGGAAGGCAGGCAGGCGGGAAGCGCCGCTGCCGACGTCGAGAACTTGGCTCCCCTGCCCCACGCCCGCCTGGCGCAACAGCCGCAGGGATGTGGTGGGCACACCTTGATGCCAACTTACCTCGTGGGCTTGCTTGCGTGACCAAACCGCCTGCCAATGGGATGTCGAATCGGGGCCCCCGGTCTGCGCCCCTTGGGCGCCCGGGCTGGGCTGCGCCCGGGGCTCCACGCCGGGCTCCACGCCGGGCTCCACGCTCTAGGCCTCGCGCGTAAAGGTGCGGGCAAACAGAAGCTTGGAGTCCTTGTCGTAGAAGGCTCCCGTGAAGTCATTGCCGACCAGTTCAACCCACATGAAACCCAGGGTGCTGCCCTGTGCGAAGTAGGCTGGGTTCTCATCGTCAGCGATGCTGCGCGTCTTGCCTGCGGCGCCGCTGATGATGAACTGGGTCTTGCCACACGCGTTTTGGGCCTTGAGCCACTGGAGATCGTGGTCGTGGCCACCGAAGAAGACATCCATGCGGTCACACAGAACCTCCTCGTAGAAGTCCTTCAGCCGCTCGCCGGAGGGCGCTCCGGAATTGAAGCCGTCGTAGCTACCAGCGTCGTCGTGCTGCCCATTGGATCGGTAGGGGTGGTGGCCGAAGGCGAACTGCCACGTCCCATTTGGCGCCTGGACGGCCTGCTTGGCCCACGCGATCTGGTTCTCCACGAGCAGGTCATCGTAGAAGGGCGGCATGCCATCCCACAGGAACGGCGTGGTGTCGAGGGCGTAGAACTGCGCGGAGGTGCCATCGGCCGCCATTGTGAAGGTGTAGTAGCGCGCGGGCATGTTCCACTTGTCACTGGCACGGTCCTCGCGGAACGTGTAGGCCACTTGGTGGTCGCCTGCCTCGCCCCAGACACCCAGTCCTCCCCCGGCGTCCGTGCCGGCGGCGGCGTGGGCGGGGGTCATGTCGTTGTCGTGGTTGCCAAGGCTCAGGAAGAAGGGCAGATCCAGTGCCGCGTAAGGCTGCTCGAATTGGCGGTCAAATCGAGGGTCGTGTGGACTCTCCACACCTGCTTCGTAGATGTTGTCACCGTTGGTGATTACGAAGTCGCACCCCTTGCGCTCGCAGATCTCCACCATGGCCGCAGCAACCTGCTTCTGGCCGTCGCCGCCGGTGCCTTGGTCGCCGATGACCAGGAACCGGAGGCCAGGCGTCGTCGAACTGTCGTCGGGGTTGTCGGTCGAGTTCTCCAGGCACCCTGCCAGGCCGGCGAGCAGGAGCAGGGCCAAGCCGGTTGCTGCACGAATCATGCTCCGCCGTCAGCCAGCGTTGGCCATCAAGGTTGCGTCGTGCCGGTGCGCCTTGGCAGCCGCGTCGGCGCAGGCAACCTGCTGCCCATCGCCATCTTTCAAACGCGCGGTCATTTAAATTATGGCCCCGGATGGGGGCGTGGTTGTTGCTGTGATGTCCCGACTCCGTGCACCCCTTGTTGTCTTTCTGCTCGCCGCCGTGGCCCTCCAGGGACCAACGATTAGCGCCGGCACGTTCACGATCTTCATCGAGGGCGATGCCGACTTTGCCAGCCAAGCCAGCAGCAACGGCTGGCCGGGCGACGGCAGCGCCAGCGATCCCTACGTGATCAGTGGTTACGCCTTCGACGTTTCCCACGGCACGTTCCAGCAGATCCCCTTGTTGCAGATCAAGGACACCACCGTCCATTTCATTGTGCGCAACAACACGTTCACCTCCACAGACACGTACGTTGTGGGCATCGACTTGATCAACGCGCCCAACGCTGTGATCACGAACAACACCTTTACGGATATTTACCGCGGCGTGGAGGCCGACCGTTCGCCCAACATCCAGATTCACGGCAACACGTACGAAAACGATCGCCACTCCTGGGCAAAGGCGTTCGTGGTGCTGGATGGTACGGACAACGCTAGCCTTGACGCCAACTTCATTCGAGGCGCCGATGGGATCGATGTCCAGGACGGCCTGGAGGCTGGCCCGGATGGTTACGCCGTGCGCGTGCGCGACAACGTGATCCAGCTGCCCGGCTACGGCACGGGAATCCTAGTTCGCGCCGTCGACTCCCACATTGCTGGAAACGACGTTCGGTTTGGCGAGTACGGCATGAGCATCAGTGGCTCCACGACCGCCGGCAACATCATCGAGAACAACTACGTGGCTAACATGACGGAGCTGGGGATCGCCGCCGGCGGCGCCACCGTCCGCTACAACCAGGTCATCAACATCGAGGGACAGGGCATCAGCGCCCGCGCGCCCGTGGTTGAAAACAACACGGTGGGCAACTGCCACCGCGGCATTACCTTCTCGGATGGCCTGTTTGGCTCGGCCGGGACCACCATTCGGTACAACACGGTGGCGGATTGCTGGACCGGGGTCGAAGTCTCCAACGGCGCCAGCGTGGTCCATGACAACACGATCACCGGCGTGTGGTTGACCGGAGTCAGCGTCTACACCAACCAGCCTGGAACCGTCATCCGTGACAATGCGATTTCTGGCGGGCGCTCGGGCATCACCGTTCTGCGCGAGGGCGTGACCGTTCAGGGGAACGTCCTCCAGGGCGACGGCACCTGGAACAGTTACCTGCCCCACGCCGGCGTCCTGGCAGGCTTTAACGCCAACATCGTCGTGTTGGACAACTCCATCGCGGGCCACCAGATCGGTGTCATCGTGCGCAAGGCAGACAACAGTCTTGTGCGGGGCAACACCATCAGCGATGGCGAGCGCGGCATCCAGGTCGACGGCATCCGAAACACGGTGGAAGAGAACGCCATCACCCAGACCCAGTTGGGCCTCGAGATCCTTCAGGACAGAAACGACGTGGCCCGCAACCACGTCGTCGGCAACGATGTGGGCATCGAGGTGCGAGGTTACAGCAATAACATCGTCGACAATTGGTTTGAAAACGCCGTCAACACGTTGCGGCTCACCGAGGGTAACCACTGGTCGCTGCTCACGCCGGAGGCGGGACCCAACATTCGCGGCGGCGCGCAGGTGGGAGGAAACTACTGGAGTGATCACCCGGCCCCATTGGACGCCAACGGCGATGGCTTCCACGATGTCCCCTACAGCGTTGTTGGAATCTACGATGATGAGGTGGACGACACCTTGCCCAGCCCGTCTAGCCCCACGTACTCCATCACTCGCCTGCTGGACCGCGCGCTGGGTCTGACGCCGGACGCCTTGTACCCAAGCATCGGCGTTGGCGCCGGATTCGACCGGTATCCGCTCGTCTAGCACGCATGGCGGCACCGTGGCCCCGCGTCCTAGCTGAAGCGGGGCTCCCGTTTCTCCAGGAATGCGGCCACGCCTTCCGCGAAGTCGGGAGATGCGGCCGACGCGGTGATGAGGCCACGCTCAGCGTCGAGTTGTGCGGCGAAGTCACCTGCCTGCATGGACAGCAGTCGTTTGGTGGACTGGCGGCTGGCGGCAGACCAGGCACCCCATTTGCTGGCAACGGCAACGGCACGCTCCATCAGGTGTTCCGACCCGACCACTTCATCCACGGCACCAGTAGCCTGTGCTTCGTCGGCGCCCATGACTTCGTTGTCGAAGAAGAACCGGCGGGCGCGCTGGGTGCCGACCAGTCGCGGCAGCAGCCACGTGGCGCCCCCATCGGGGCACAAACCGAGGCGGAAGTAGCTGGCTGCCAGGCGTGCGCCGGGGCTGGCGACCCGGTAGTCGGCCACCAGGGCCAAGCCGAGGCCCCCTCCTGCGGCTGCGCCGTTGATGGCGGCCACGAAGACCGTGTCACTGCGCCAAATGGAGAGCAGCAATCGGTGCAACTCCTCGGTCGCTTCGAGGACAAACGTGGCAACGCTGCCGGCGTCAATGCCTGCTTGGAATTCGTTAATGTCGGCGCCGGCGCAGAACACGCTGCCAGAGCCAGTCATGACGATCGCCCGCACCCCGGGGTCGTCGAGGAGGCCCTCCAATGTTTCGCGCAGGCTGCGCAGGGTGGCGGGATCAAACGCATTCATGGACTCGGCGTTGGTGAAGCTGACGATCACGACGCCGGCGTCTTGCCGTTCAACCGTGATGGCGGGGCTGGAGTGGGCCATGGTGACTCGCAGTTGACTTACGCAATGCTGACGTTGACGTTCTTCACGCGGGTGTAGAATTCCATGGCGTGCCGGCCCTGTTCAACGCCGAAGCCGCTGCGTTTCCAGCCCGCAAATGGCGTCTGGGGGAACGTGACGGGGTATTCGTTGACGCTGACCATGCCACATTCCAAGTCGCGGGCCAGGCGGTGGGCACGGCCCAGGTCGTGGGTCCAGACGCCGTTCATGAGGCCGTAGTCCACGTCGTTGGCAATCTGGAGTGCCTCCTGTTCATCGGAGAACGG
>JBFJVP010000254.1:0-4767 GCA_041624075.1 Thermoplasmatota archaeon
CAGAATAGTTCGTCACCGAGGAGGTAGTAGCAGTGGCAGTGGCTGTACTGGCACTGATAGCCCTCCTCGATGCAGACGACGTCACGGAATTTGCAGAAATGAGGATGCGCCTCGACGGTGGTTTCGACGGGCAGAACAGCAACGACGCCAAAGATCAGCGCGGCACTCAGGAGAACGGATGCAACCTTCATGGTATCACCGGCCCACCAGGGCCAATTCGATAGCGACCCTATGACAATAAACATTGGGGGCTACCGCCGATTTGCTCGGCTCGTCCCGGTTGACCCCGGCGCCTCGACGAGACCCCCTCGCCACAGGCCTGCTGCGAGTGCCCCGCCTTTCAGCCCAGGGGGAAGGCGCCCGCAAACCCGAAGTGGCGATCGAAATGAACGTCATCGTCGCCAGCCTCCACGTGAGCTTGCAGCTCCACGGCGATCCGGACCCGGCACGGCACCGGCTGTACATACACCGGCACGCCGTCGCAGTACCACTGGCCGTTGGCCGTTGGACGGGCTGCGTGTTCGTCAATCAGTGCCTGCTCAATGGGGCCGGCAAGGCTCCAGGCAAGGAGCCAACCCGTGCCCGGCTTTGCCAAGGACCCGAAGGTTGCCCCATCCAAGTGCACGTACACGTGACTCGGTTCACCCCACCACAACTCGTAGCCGTCTCCCTTGGCGACGTACGCGCCATGAGCACCAGCGCCGCCGACCAGCGATCCGGAGACAACGAGGACCATTAGGACATCCAACCGGCCAATCATGTGGCCGCCAAGAGCCACAACCACAAGAGCCTGGCGACGCACCGCCGCCCACGGCCAGAAAGCAGATGGTTCATCAGTTACGGATGCTTTTCTCGTGCATGGCTCCCCCCACCCTCTTGGCACTTAGTCCAACTGCGGCCTTCGTTCTCATCGCCATCGTCCTGCTGGTGATCGCGTTCCTGTTTTCAGCCATCAAGATCGTCAAGGAGTACGAACGGGGCGTCATCTTCCGCCTCGGCCGCTTGCTCGGCGCCAAGGGCCCCGGCTTGTTCTTCGTCATCCCCGTGCTGGACAAGATGGTGAAGGTGGACCTGCGTACCATTACCCACGACGTCCCCGTACAGGAGATCATCACGCACGACAACGTTCCCGTGTCGGTCAACGCCGTCGTCTACTTCCGCGTCCTCGACCCCGTCCAGGCCATCGTGGAGGTCGAGCACTTCGGAATCGCCACGAGCCAGATCGCCCAGACCAGCCTGCGCAGCGTCGTCGGCCAGGCCGACCTTGACGAGCTGCTCTCGGAGCGCGACAAGCTCAACAAGAAGCTGCAGGAGGTCATCGACGCCGCCACCGACCCGTGGGGCATCAAGGTGGGCATGGTGGAGATCAAGGACGTGGAGCTGGCCGCCGACATGCGCCGCGCCATGGCCCGCCAGGCCGAGGCTGAACGCGAGCGGCGCGCCCGCATCATCACGGCCGAGGGCGAATTCCAGGCCGCGCAGAAGCTGGGCGAGGCCTCCGCCGTGATGGCAGCCTCCCCCGGCGCCATGTACCTGCGCACCCTCCAGACCCTCCAGAACGCCGCGGACACCAAGGGAACCACTGTGGTCCTGCCGCTGCCCATCGAACTGCTCAAGGCGCTCGGGATGCAGAAGTAGGTCGCGGCTGCGCCACGACGCCGGTTCCGGGGTGGAGGTGCCGGATGGGCAATGGCTTGAAGGGCATGCGCCATGGCGGCGCGTGAACGTCCAAACCATCGCCGTGCTCGGCGCCGGCACCATGGGGGCGGGCATCGCGCAAGTGGCGGCCCAGGCGGGCTATGAAACCAACTTGTTCGACGCCCAACCCAAGGCACTCGCCCGAGGTATCGACACGATCCACGAATTCTGGGAGCGCGGCATCGACTTGGGCAAGACGCGGCCGGAGGACCGGGATGCCTGGGACGGGAGGCTGGCGGCGGCACCAAGCCTTGCCAACGCCGTCGCTGAGGCCGACTTGGTGATCGAGGCGGTTCCCGAGATCCTGAACCTGAAACGCAAGATCTTCGCGCAAGTGGATGAGCACGCCCCCGAGTCGGCCGTGCTGGCCAGCAACACCAGCAGCCTCTCCATCGCGGAGATCGCCTCCGCCGTGAGCGACTCTTCGCGTGTGCTGGGCATGCACTTCTTCAACCCGGTTCCCCTGATGAAGCTCCTGGAGTTGGTGCGGCACGACCAAACCGCGCAGGCCACCGTCGATGTCGCGACCGAGGTTGGGGAGCGCATGGGTAAGACAGTCATCGTTGTCCGGGACATGCCGGGCTTTGCCACCAGTCGCCTCGGAGTCGTCATTGGCAACGAGGCGATGCGCATGCTACAGGACGGCGTGGCGTCGGCCAAGGACATCGACTTGGCCATGAAGCTGGGCTACGGGCACCCCATGGGGCCCCTGGAACTCACCGACCTCGTGGGCTTGGATGTGCGGGAGAAAGTATCGGATTACTTGCTCAGCCAATTCGGCGGCACCCAGTACGAGTCGCCAGAGATTGCCCGGCGGCTGGTGCGCAACGGCGACCTGGGCCGCAAGACGGGGCGCGGCATCTACGATTGGTCCAATGGCACACCTCGTGAGCGGGAGTTGCCTGAATCGTGACGGATCCACTGGTGCTGGCACGCCGCGAAGGCCGCGTCCTGGTGTTGACGTTCAACCGGAGTGAGGCGCGCAACGCCCTCAACGGGGCCATGCGGAAGCAATTGATCGACCGCCTGGCGGAAGCTGAGGCAGACGCAGGCGTTGGCGCCGTGGTTCTCACGGGCTCGGGGTCGTGTTTTGCCGCGGGGGCGGATTTGCGCGAATTGCTGGCACGGACATCGGATGAGCAAAGGAGGATGATGTCCAACAGGACGATCTTCGCGATGGTTGAACAGTTGTCCAAGCCGGTCATCGCGGCGCTTAATGGCCACGCCCTGGGTGCTGGACTGGAATTGGCGACCGCATGCGACGCGCGGGTGTGCAGCAGCAAGGCCAAGCTGGGCCAGCCGGAAATCAACTTGGCCCTGATTCCCGGCGGGGGCGGAACCCAGCGCCTTGTGCGCCTCGTGGGTGCCGGCCGAGCCGCCATTATGAGCCTGACAGGCGACCCCGTGGCGGCGGCGGATGCCCTAGCGTGGGGCCTGGTGGACATGGTGGAATCTCCGGAGGAAGTGGAGGCCGCAGCCGTCGACCTGGCGACGCGGATGGCTCGCCACGACCCCGGTGCCGTGGCCGCCTGCAAGAGGGCGCTGCACGCGGCGACGACGCTGCCGTACGAGCAGGGGCTGGAGTTTGAGGTGGAGCAATTTCTGGAGATGCATCGCCGAGACGAGGCCCGCAGCCGCATCCAATCGTTCCTGGAGCATTAGCGTGGCCAGCCCCATTTCCCATCCGGGCGCAGGGTATCCCGTCGTGGATGCCCACGTTCACGTCAACCGGTTCGACTGGATGAACGAAGGGCCCCGGCGCGTCATCGAGACCAACCCCACGTTCCACTTGATGCAAGCCTTCATCCATCGACCCGACGCCTTCCTTGACCACTTGGATCGGGAGGGCATCTGGCAAGCATGGCTCATCAACTACAGTGCCAAGCTCGTCATGGGCTACGGCTGGGAAGTCAACCCGTGGGTCGCCCAGTACGTCCAGGCTGACCCGCAGCGCTTGGTTGCCGTCGGGGGCTATGACCCCCGGACGGACGGGCCCGGCGACCAAGCCATCGACTCCTTGCAGCAGATGGGCATTCGGGCCCTGAAGATCCACGCCGTCCACCAGCACCTCAACCCGGGCCTGCATCGCCAATCGGGCCAGGCGGCGCTTCGCCTAGGGGCCGCTTACGCGCGGGCCCAGGAAGTGGGTCTGCCCGTGATCTTCCATACCGGAAGCAGCGTCTTTCCAGGCGCCGACAACGCCTTCGCTGATCCTGGGCTCGTCGAACCAGTGCTGGCGGACTACCCGGATTTAAAGGTCATCTTGGCCCACGGCGGACGGCCCGACAAGACCGCCACGGCGCTTGAGCTCATGCACCGGTACTCCAACGCGTTGCTGGATGTGTCCAGTTGCCCGCCCCACCGGCTTCCCGACTACTTCGGGGGCACCCAGGGGTTGGAGGAATTGGCCCCCCGTACCCTGTGGGGAAGTGATTGGCCCGGCCCCAAAGTGCCTGGCATGGGAGCCAACGTTGACGCCTTCCTGAAACTGGGTTTGTCCGACCGAGCACAGCGGGCCATCCTGTACGACAACAGCCGACAGTTACTTCGCGGCACTTGAACGCTGCGGCCTCGCCGGGGCCTTTGGCGCAAAACGAGCACTTGAGTGCTCGCCGAGGCAAGCCCCTCCCGGAGAGACCTCCAGGAGTGAAGATCCATGACACGCTACGTCGTTGATTGCAGACAGATGCCAAGTACCGTCGGTTGCACGCTACGGCTGTCTGCGGACAGCCCCGATGAGTTGCTTGAAGCTGCCGCCAAACACGCCGTCCAGGTACACGAGCACGAGGACACGCCCGAGTTGAGGGCTGAGCTAAGCAACGGAATCTCCTCCGTCAGATCCGAGCCCGTCACCGCCACGCACTAGGCGTGCAGCGTGCAGTGGCTCGCCTTGAGCCGGCTAGCGGCGAACGGCCAGGACAAACGTGCAGGGCTGCACCGCTCCCCAAGGGGTAGAGTGGACCTCGCGCTCAGCCTGCACCAGTTCCCAATCCGGCCCCAGGGCTGCGACCAACTCGTCGGCCGAGTAGCGCTGCACGGGCAAGCCACTGCAGGTTTCGGGCCCATCGG
>JBFJVP010000255.1:0-4736 GCA_041624075.1 Thermoplasmatota archaeon
CCGGGACGCAGAGCGCCAGGAGTTGGAACAATGGGTGGCACAGACTCCGCCCGGGTTTCTGTTTCTGCCCAAGCTCCACAAGGGCGCGGTTCGGGAGCCCACTAGCAGTGGATTGGCTGCTGCCGGAGAGGCCCTGGCGGCCTTGGATCCCTTGGGCCGTGCCGGCAAGCTTGGTCCGGTCTTGGCGCAGTTTCCACGCTCCTTCGAACACACCCCTGCCACGCGCACTTGGCTGGGCGACTTGTTGGCCCTGGCGTCGCCTGGTGATTTGGCCGTTGAACTGCGGCATCCGTCGTGGTGGCAGCCGTCGGTTCGAAGCTTGCTCGAGGCACGCCGCGCACCCCTGGTTTGGTCCACCTTTCCCAAGGCGGATGTGCCGGCCTGGGCCACCGGAGACGTGGGCTACGTTCGGTTTGTTGGCAACAAGTCCACCAGACGGGGCCGGTGGGTCCACCAAGAGGACCGCCTGGACGACTTGCTGGCCATGCGGGCCAGGTTGGCAGAGGCTCCCTGGGACGAATGCTTCGTGGTGGTCACCAACCGTTGGGAGGGCAACGCCATAGACTCCTTGCCGGCGGTGGCGGCTGCGCTGGGTCAGGTGGATCTGGCGAAGCGGTTGCAGCGGCGACCGGCAGAACCCTTGTTTGGTGATCCGGCCCCGGCCCCGGCGCCGGCGCCGGCTGCGGCGCCCGAGGGCGAGGCCTAGGGTTAGCTTCGGGTCGTCTGGCTTGGCCGGAGCTGGTCAAACGGGGGCGTCGAAGGGGCTCTCACCAGTCGGGCCTCGTATGCACCAACCCACGCCATCGCCCAAGGCCGGTCAGGCCCTTGTTGGTCCGCGCGTTCGGCAGGCGGGAGGCACCTCCGGCCGAGGGTGTCGGCGCGCCAGCAACGGCTCGCGGACGACAGCCGCAACGTCAAGAAGCGGCGGAGGCCTTCGGCGCCCGTGATCCGAGTTCCCGCGTTCTTCTACGGCTCCTACATGGATCCCGAGATCCTGCGACGTTACGGCGCCCATCCCGGTGCGGGGCAGCGCGCCACCCTGCGCGGCTGGCGCGTGGGATTCACGCCCCATGCCAACCTGATTGCCTCGCAGCCGGATCAGGTGTCCGGGATGTTGTACGAGTTGCCCCACGCTGAACTGGACTTGCTGTATGGCCCGAAGGGCTTCGTCACCACGTACAAGCCGGTGCCGGTTCTGGTGGAGGCCGAACATGGCTCTGGCCCGGCCTTGACTTACGTGGAGGACGCTGCCGAGCGCCCGCCGGACCCGGTTTACCTGGAGAACTACATCGCTGTGTGTCGCCGGGTGGGGCTGCCCAAGGCGTTCATCGAGCAACTGGTGCGACAGACCACGCCCTCTCGGGGATCACCGTAGACCGTCCACGGGGCTCGGATTCGGCTGTCGTGCGAAGACTTACCGGCGCCGGGAAGCCAAGGCGACGCCCAAGGCGATCAACCAGGCCAGGGGCAGCCCCGGGGATTGCTTGTCGGCGGATGCCAGGGGTGCCGCGTCGTTGGCGTGCTCGGCGTCAGTGTCGACCTCCGCCAGGAGGCGAATCAAGCCGCGCGCCGTGGGATCGTGAATGTCCTCCACGCTCAGCACCAAATCGATCAGTTCGCCGTCGGCAGCGTTCGCCGGCACCTGGACTGCCACGGCCACCGTGGCCGATGCGCCGGGAGTCATCTTGAGGCGGCTGGCGTCCACGATGCGCGCCCAGTCGAGCTTGGTTCCGGTGAGCGCAACCTGGTACGTGGCACCCTCGTCGCGGGCGTTTTCAACTTCGACTTCGAAGATCGCCGTGGCGCCTGGATTAACCATGCGCTGCTGGGAGCCCACGGAGCGCAGCAAGGGGCCATGGAGGGACTCGAAGACATCGTCAACGGGGTCGTGGTACTCCAGAAGTGGTAGCGTCATCGTGCCGCCAGGCATCAGCTTGGGGGCATCTGCCGTCGTGAACGTGCGGGGCTGGCGAGTGGTCAGGCGAAGTTCCAGAATGAGGTTGTTGGCTGGATCGTAGGGTATGTAGTCCGCTTCGTCGGTAGGCGTCAGGGTCGCCCGGAACTCCTGGCTCGCGCCGGCGCCGGCATCGATGGGGGCATCAGGCGTGAGATTGGCAAGGACGGTGGTCTGGCGCTCGCCGTATGGGAAGTCGCTGGTTTCGTCGGTGAGCGGGCCCAGCAGGATCAGCCGGCCGCCTAGCTGTGCGGCGCTCAGGCCGGCGCCACCCTGAATCGGCGCCACAACGGTGCCGGTCTTGCCCAGTTCGAAGTCCAGTCCCATCATGAGGCCTGGGTCGAGGGGAATCAGCCAACGGGATTCGGCGACGGGTTCGGGGTCCATCCGCATGCCCCAGTTGAACCCCGTGACTGGCTTCCGGTCGTCGTTCTCGTCGTCTTGCAGGGCGTTCATGTAGGCGCCACCGTCGTTGCCGGGAAACAGTTGGCCGATGGTCGAACTGAATTCGTCGCCGGGGTGGCTGTGGAACCAGAGTTGGTTGTGATGGCCAGCTGGCTGAGGGATTTCGTTGAAGATGACGCCGATTTCCACGCGGCCGACGGCGGATCGGTCGCTGGTGCTTGTCATGTGGACGTGCAGGGTTTGTTCGGCGCCGTGCAGGTGCCGAAAGGGCGTGGTGACCAACACGGGCAACTCCCGGGAGGCCCCCGCTTCCAACTGGACCGCTGCGATGGGGAGGATCACGTTCCAGCCTGTGGGGGCGCCCATGATCGTGAGCTCGAAGAGGTCGCTCTTGTCGCCGATGTTGCTGGCGGTGATGGTGTAGATGAAGGTGGTTGCTTCACCGTTGCTGGCACGCATGGGTCGGTCGGTGGCTAGTCGGGCGTGGCCGGTTTGGGTCACGCCTAGTTGGACTTGAAAGGGGCCGCCTGCGCCATCGTCGGGCATGCGGTCGCCGATCTTCACGGGTGACGTGGCCCGGGGGAGATCCTCGCTGAACCCGATGCTGGCGCTGCTGATGGATGCGATGGACTGGACGCTAACTTCAGTGAAGAGGCGGCCGGCTCCAGGTTTGGCGCCGCTGAGGTCGCGCAAGTCGTCGCGGGCGACTCGTTGGACCAATTGATCGCTTGCGCGGTCCTGTATGGGGCCTTCGGCGCCTCCCTTTTGCCACTGTTGACTCCAGGCGTCGGAGTCCACGGGGCGGGCGGAGAGGCGACTCCAGGCGTAGTCGGATGGGATGCAGAAGAAGCAGAGGCCCATCTCGAGCCGGAAGGCCCGGTCGTTGTGGGTGAATTGGATGGTGTAGGTGCCGCCGTCGGACCACACGTCTTCCGTGGGGGCGTTGAGGTCCTTGACACTTAGGGTGAAGGTGAAGCCACCCCGGTCTTCCTGGATGGTGAGGCTCTTGAGATCCAGGTAGGCGTAGTGGTCTCCGGGCGGGGTTTGTTGCGCGCCCTCGGCTTGGGCGGTGATGTCGCCGGTGGGGTCGTCGAGGAGCGTGGCGGGAGCGGGCGCTTGGCCGGTGGTGAGGGGGGCGAACAGGAGCAGGACGAGGATGGCGGTGAGTCGGAGCATGCCCGGAAGGCCGCTTGTTCAGTGGTTAAGGTTTGTCGCGGGTGCGCCGAAGCCTGTAACCAGTTGGGACGATGGCTGGGTGTCTTCGGGTTTGTGGGGGCGCGCCGCCGGCCAGGTCGCCTCGTCCCACGTTTATAATCTTGTTCGACCATCCGTTGGCCTAAGGCCTTCGGGCTGTTGGTTGGTGTCTTGGATTGGTAAGTGAAGTTGGGTGGCCGCTGGGCTCGCGAAAAACTGTACAGGCCTTGGCCTGTTCGAAGGACCTGCGGGGGCTGTGGGCTGTCGCCATAGCCGTCCTGGCCGCCACGGGCAGCCTCGGCTGGCCCGCCAGCCCAGGAGTCCAAGCCCAGCTCTTGCCCCCCGCAATCACCGACCTGGCACCCGAAGCCCACTGGATCGTCGCCGACCTGTGGTGCCAGAAGACCGACGACTACACAGCGATCTGGGAAATCCAGGGCGACGGCCAACGCTCACCCCTGGAAGGCCAAGAGCTCAACGACGTCCGCGGCGTCATCACCGCCGACTTCCAACGCGGCAGCGGCGGCCCCAGTGAACTGCGCGGTTTCTTCATCCAGGCCCACGAAACCGACTGCAACGCCAGCACCAGCGACGGCGTGTTCGTCTTCACCGGCTACACTGCCAAACCCGTCACCGTCGGAGACGTCGTCCAGATCGCCGGCACCAAGGTGGTGGAGTACGGCGGACCCTTCACTGAAGAGGGCTCCCGAACGCTCACCGAACTTACCTGCTACAGTGCCTGCTCCATCACGCCCATCTGGGAAGGACTCGGCCTGCCACCCAGTGTCGACCTGGACCCGCCAGCCGACTCCAGCGACTACTTCGAAGCCCGTGAGGGCATGGTGGCCGAGATCCGGGCCACGGCCACCGTCGTGGGGCCGTCAAACCACTTCAACGAAGCGGTGGTCGTGCGGGGCGCCGGAGCGGATCGTGCCGCCGACGGAGACCCCGGCCGCATCATCATCGACGGCGACGCCATCAACGTCGCCCAATGCGGCAACCACGGATTGCCCGACGTCCAAGTCTTCGACGAACTCCCGCGCAACCCGAATCAGGGCCAGGCGCTGGCCGGCGTTATTCACTACAGCTTCGGCGCCGACAAGCTGCACCTCGACCCCTCCCGGGGCTGCCCAGCCCCCACATCCGGTGACGACACCAGCTACCACCCCGACGACAACCCCGC
>JBFJVP010000256.1:0-4731 GCA_041624075.1 Thermoplasmatota archaeon
CCCATGGTGTAGCTTGGATATCACCGAGCCCTCCGGAGGCTCAGACGAGGGTTCGAATCCCTCTGGGTCCGCCTCATTCTCCTTTTTCTTTTCTTGTCTTTTTGCGGTGTGTCTGGTGGCGCCCGTGCTGCGGAGGGGTGTTCGGCGCCGCCGATCACCCGTGGGTGCGCCGCTGCTGGGACGACAACGCTGGTGAAACAATTATTGTGCAGAGTCGAAAAACATGAATGACTTGGCGCCTTGTTTCTGGTGATCCTTATGTCACCTGCGCCCGCAAGTCAGACCAATCTGGTTGGCCAAACGATTCGCCTACGTTCGCACAATTACCCAGATCGTTTGATGCGCCATCGAGGTTTCGAAGCCTGGCTCGACCCGGCTGCGGAGGACACCCTCTACCACTTGGACAGCTTGTTTGAAGTGGAAGCGGGCCTAGCCGGTCGGGGCGTCAGTTTTCGCTCGGTCAACTATCCCGACCGATACCTGCGTCATCGAGGTTTCCAGGTTTTCTTGCATCCGTCTGACGGTTCAACGTTGTTCAAGGAGGACGCCACGTTTGAGCCCATAGCGGGCCACGCGGACGGGACGCTGACGACGTTTCGCTCCGTCAATTACCCTGACCGTTTCCTGAGGCATCGGGGGTTCCGCCTGCGCCTGGACGGTGGGGCCGGGGAGTTGTTTGAGAATGACACGACTTGGATGGTTGAAGAAGACGCGCGGAAGGGAATCGTCGGGCCGGTCACCCAATGGGGGCTTGTGCCCATTCACATGGCCGTCTTGCCCGACGGTCGCGTGTTTTCGTTTGGCTCGCCATTTCCCGGCGGCCAGCACTCGGCAGACATGCAAATGGGCGGGGACGTGGTTTTGTGGGACCCCGCCGATGACGTCGGGAAGGTCACCAAGATCAAAGACCTGTTTTCCACGGATGCTTTCTGCAGCTCAACCAAGTATCTCGACGGGCGCCTATGCGTCGTGGGTGGAAATGCGCACCCGCAGGCCAACATGCAGCACACGCACGGTGTGAAATCGACCGTTTTCTTCAATGACCGAACCAGCAAGATTGACCCCGCAGAGACCAGGATGCTGGCGTATGCTCGCTGGTATTCATCCCTTGTGACCCTGTCCGACGGACGTTTGCTCACCGTCGGCGGCTCGGAGGCTTACTGCCACAACGCCTTCGCCGACCGGGCGGGCGTCAAGAACAGTCAGCTTTCGGCGACGCCGGAGATCTTCGTGGACAAGAATTGGGTGGCGCTGGACGGCGCCTACGATTGGGAGTTGTTTGGCCGCGAGGATAATGTTTGGTGGTACCCTCGTGCCTACCTGGCGCCGGACGGCAAGGTCTTCGGCGTCTCGGGGCGAAGCACGTGGGTGCTGGATCCCGACGCACCCGAACATACTATACAAAAAGTGCAAGATGACAATTCGCTGAAATCCGTGGAGGGTCGCGGAAAAACAACCAAAACAGGGCAATTGGAGAACCACTTCGCGGGGGCATCGGCGACATCCGTGATGTTTGGGCCGGGAAAGATCGTCATCATCGGCGGTGGCCAACGCAGCAACGAGGACACCACCCTTCCGGCCGACGGCGGCGGCGCTGCCGGCGCGACCAATGCCGTGACCATCGTCGAATACGCCGGGGGCCAGCTGCAGTCGCGGGCCGCGACGCCGATGAAGCATCGGCGCAACTGGGGCACTGCGGTGGCGCTTCCTACAGGAGATGTGGCGGTTGTTGGCGGAAGCCGGAAGTGGAATAGTTACACGCCGGGCGACTGGGTGGAGGAAATTGAAATCTGGACGCCGCCTACGGATGGCGGCGGGGGGACTTGGCGTAGTGCCGCCAAGATTCCAACTGCTCGCCTGTACCACTCTGCCGCCCTGCTGTTGCCTGATGCGCGGGTGCTGTTGGGCGGGGGCGGATTGCCGCCGGCCTGGGATTTGGTGAATGGTCAGCCGGCCGCGGCCGACGGCAGACCCGACCAGAAGACACCGTTTCGCGACGTGTGCCTCTTCACGCCTCCGTACCTCTTCAATGCGAACGGCAACCCGGCCGCGAGGCCGGCCATTGAGCACGCCGAGGGGCGGGTGGCGCGTGGGGAGTCCTTCGTGGCGCAGATTGACCTCCAGCACGGCGCCCCGCTGCGACACGTGAGCATCGTCAGCCTGCCCTGCGTCACGCATAGCCACAACAACGACCAGCGCTACGCGACGCTGGCGGCCGAGGACCAGGGTGGCGGCCGCTTCAAGATATCCATCCCCGACGATCCAAACCTGTTCCCGCCGGGCGGCTACATGATCTTCGCAGTGGACATTGCGGGCGTCCCGTCGGAGGCCTTGCGCGTCGTCGGCCGCTTGCCCGTCCTGTAAGCGCGCGCGGGAGGACCTCGCCCTGCGACGATCTAGGGGTCAAGGCCCTCGCCCCCAAACCGCGACGTTCTTGACGGGGCCCAACAAAGGGAGTTGTGATGTCTCGCCTTGACTTGTCCCATTTGCGGCCGGAGGACCTGCGTGCGCTGGGCGCGGAGGCGCTTCGGCAAGGCCGCGAGTTGGCTCGGGATGTGGCCGAAGTGGCCGCAGAGCACGCGGCCAAGCTGGCAGTTCATCAACCTGATTCGGTGGCGGAACTGCGTCGGCTCGGCGAACTGGTCAAGGAAGGCTTCGAGCGCTTCCGCGTGCCTGAGTAACCCGCGCGTTCAGGCTTGCCGTCGCGCGATGGCCTGCTGTTTGAGGTAGTAGGCCAGGACGACGAGGCTGGCGACGGCTAGGGGAATGAACAACAGGATCGTGCCCGCAATCTGGCGCCTAGGCTCGGGGCTCGTCAGTAGACCTGCGCCCGTGAGCAGGCAGCCGGCGAGCAGGAGCCACCAGAACCAGTAGGAGATGCGGCGGTCGGCCACGGGCGTTCGAGGGCCCCATGGGCCAAAACGCTTGGGGCCGTCGCCTCTTTAGCCGTGGTGGCCCATGTTGGCCTGCATGCAGGAGGATCCGGCGACCGAGGAAGCCGTGGACGTGCTGGTGCAGTGGCGTGAGGATGCCGAGATGGTCCTGCGGCAGGCGCGCGAGGCGGCCGAGGAGGTTTCGTCGGCGTTCGTGGCCCGGTTCAAGCAGGCCGTGGCGAGGGAACTGGAGAAGCACCCGGAGGCCACGCGTGAGGTCAAGCGGGTGTTGCGGGAACTGCAGACTAGTTTGTCGCAGCGGTAACCTGGCTACGCGGTCGGCGGCTGGCTAAAGCGCTCGTAGCGGGTGGCGAAGGCGTCGCGGCATGTGGTGCAACAGAACGGGTGGCGGATGTCTCCGATGCGTTGCCACACGGGGTCGCTGGTTTGCTTGTGGCATTGGTGGCAGGCTGCGGTGGCTGGCGCGTGCACGTCGATGTCGAATGGGGTTGAGTCGGGATCACCGAATCGCCGGGGATCCAGCTTGACGTGGTAGCCGAGGATGATGCCAAGCTCTTCCATGCGGCGGACGCGCGCTGCGACGGTTGGTGCCGTGCTGTTGGCCAGTTGGGCCAGTTGGCGGAAGCTGCGCCGGGCGTCTTCCAGTAGGAGTTCAAGCAGGCGTCGGTCCAAGTCGTCCAGCACCACGCTTTCCAATTGGAAACCGGATGTTCAAAAACCCTTGTGCGACAATGGGCTTTCGTGGGACTGTTTGGGGGCCGCGAAACGCTAGAGCTTGACGTGCGGGGCATGACGTGTGGCAACTGCGTGCGCCACGTCACGGAAGCCTTGGAGGGTGTACCCGGCGTGGTTTCCGCCGAAGTTGTCCTGGATCCTGGTGCCGCCAAGGTGACCGTTAAGGCCGGCAAGGCCGACATGGCGGCGCTCGTAGCGGCGGTCAAGGAAGCTGGCTACGAGGCCGGCGCATAGGCCCCCGCCTCATTCAGCAACCCTATTCGGTTCCTGCGGGGTGCATCTGCGTGCCCTTCGTTTGTGATCTGTCGCTGTGGCTGGGCTTCGCCGTGGACGACCACTGGCTTGAGGAGAATGTGGCGTGGAAGGAGTCCGCCAACGGGATTCGTCTGGGCCGCTTGGGCCGCCAGGGCGATACGGGTCTGGTCCTCTACCATGTTCCCGCTGACGTTGGCGCTGGCGGCGGGGCCCAAGACTTCTCGCCCCATACCCACACGGGTGGCGAAGCGTACCTGGTACTGCGCGGGGAAGTGTTTGACGGCGAGGGCACCTACCCTGCTGGCAGCATCGTTTGGATGGAGCCCGGAAGTCGGCATTCGCCGCGCACGCGGGGGGACACGCTGCTTCTGGTGCTGTGGCCGGCGGGCGTCGAGGTGGGCTAGAAGACGGCGCTGGCGCCGTATACCAGCAGGATCACGATGAAGCTCGCAAGCACCACGCCCGTGTACAGGTACGGCCAACTCTTCTTCCACGTCAGCCCAAACAGGTAGGCGACCAGGATGCCGGTCCAGGCGCCGGTGCCAGGCAGAGGTATGGCGACGAAGGCCACCAGGGCCAGTTCCTCGTAGCGCTCGACGCGCGCACTGGCCTTGCGGCGAGTGCGTTCAAAGAGCCAATCGAGGGCACGGTCAATGAAGCCCACATGGCGCACGAGCCGTTCGGCGTGGGGCAGGATGAACCACACGATGGGAACGATTCCCAGGTTGCCCACCAAGCTCCAGGTGAACGCCTCGGCCCATCCCATCTCGTAGTAGAAGTGCGCCAGGGGGATGCTGCCCCGAAGCTCAAGCACAGGCAGGGCTGCCACCAGCACGATGACCAGCGG
>JBFJVP010000257.1:0-4726 GCA_041624075.1 Thermoplasmatota archaeon
GCCGTCGGTCGCCGTTGGAAAGGCGCGGTAATCCAGGCGCCCCTTGCGATCCTGGTGCAGCCACGGAACCAGGTTGCTGTTGTGTTCCTTGTCCGTACCCACCACGATGTCGCCCGGGCGAAATGGAAACGCGTAGGCGACCAGGTTGACGGCTTCGGTGGTATTCTTGGTGAACACGCATTGCTCCGGCTCACGGGCGCCAATGAACGCGGCCACCCGTTGACGGGCATCCTCGACTGCGAGCGTCACCTCCGTGCCGAGGCGGTGTACGGAACGCCCTGCACAAGCGCCCCACTTCTCGTGGTAGTTGGCCATGGCCTCCAGGACCGGCCGGGGCTTGAGGGTCGTGCACGCGCTGTCCAGGTACACCGGGGGACGATCCGTTTGAAGGACGGGGAAATCCTTGGCAATCGCGCGCGCGTCCACGCCTACGCCTTGCCGCCGACTGCCATAAGGGTTTGCAAGGCCGGACGCGCAAGACTTTGAGCCGGGGCCACGCTGGCGCCCCGTGGTGGCTCCACTAGGTCCTTCGACGCGCCGTGTTTCCGGTCTGGGCTTGCTTGCCGTCTGCACGGCGCTGCTGTCCGGCTGCATTTGGGGCGGTTGCGGCCTCATGCCTGATGCGGTCACCTGGGATGATCCGGCGTTCTTCGTGGCCTTGGGCGATCTCGACTCCTCTTGGCGCGTGGAGGACCGGACCGCTGCCGTCGCCTTGCCGTTCCACAACGCCTCCGTGGCCCAGCGCCTTGGCGCAGCGTCGTTGCAAAGCGTCTCCTGGCGGCCTGCCGTTGATCACGAACTGATCGACGAAACACCCTTTCTGAGCATGGGTGAATCCTCCGATCCGGCTGCGCGGCGCGCCGCGACGCCAAGAGCCGTGCTCGTGGCAGCAGCCGACACGCCACAGGACATGCTGGCGGCCTTGATGGAGCCGTTTCTCCAGTCGGTCCTTGGCCGCCAGGACGTGCGAGCCGAAGTGGAAGCCTGGGTGGCGGGGAACACGGAGGCCGGCTACCGGATGAACGACACGGGGCGCGTGGACATGCACATCTTCCGGGTGGAGTTGGCGCCTCAGCTTGCCCTTGAGCAACTCTTTGCCCAAGTGAAGCCGGCGGCCTTGGGCGACAGTCCCCGTTACGCCGGGGAGGGCTGGACCTTCTCCTTCCAACCAGTTATGCGCACCGCCACCAAGGGTAACGACACCTTCCAGGCGGACATGCTCGGTTTTGCAAGCTATTCCCGTGCCTGGGTGGGTGAGGTTCCTGAAGATGCCGTCCTGGCGGACTTCCACGCAGCCTACGCCCGCCTTGGCATCGGGGCGCCTCCCAAGGATGTCCGTATCCAAGGCGCCATTTGCTAACCGCCACTGCTTGGCGCCGGTTCTACGCCCAGCACTCTTTGATCAGCGGGCCAAACTGCTCGAATGCCGCATTGGCCTCGGCGGCGTCGCGGGTCTTCATCAACACCCGGCCCGTCTGGTAAACGGTGAACTCCAGCGGACCTCGCACCAGGAGCATCACACGAGCATCAAGCAGCACCTCGTAGCCAGCCTGCTCCAGCCTCGCGCGCAGCCGGGCCATGTCCAGCCGACCCTGCCGCTCCGGCAGCGCCTCATAGGCGGCGGATGTCTTGCAGGGGCGCACCAGGGCCACGGCTTTTCCAGGTCCCCAGGCCTCTTAAGCAACGCCCGTGTCGGCAGCGCCGTGAAGGCCATCATGCTGCTTTCCGGCGGCATCGACAGCCCCGTGGCGGCCCGCATGCTGCTGCGCCAAGGTGCCGAACTTGAAGCGCTCCACTGCTCCTTCGAGCCGGTCACTGACGACTCCAGTGTCACGAAGGCGAAGGACCTGGCGCGTGAGCTGGGATTCAAGCGCTTGTGGGTGGCGAAACTGGGCGAACACTTGAGCCGCATTCCGGGCAACTGGGACGCCCACAAGCTCTACTTCGTCCTGCAGAAGCGCATGTTCTACCGCCTCGCCGACCGCCTCGCCGATGACTTGGGAGCAGACGCGGTTGCGACGGGGGAAAACCTGGGACAGGTCAGCAGCCAGACGCTCAGCAACTTGGCCACGCTGGAGGACGCGGCGCGCCGGCCTGTGATCCGGCCCCTGCTGGGCCTCGACAAGGTGGACATCATCCGGTTGGCCAAGCAGTGGGGCACCTACGAACTCTCCATTGGGCCCGAACTGTGCGACCTGCTGGGCCCCGACAAGCCGGCAACCGTCAGCAAGGCCAGCATCGCTGCGGAGGCCGAAGAGCGCGTCGGACTGCTCGACCTCCCCGTCATCGAGTGCCACGATCTGGAGTAGCGTGGCACCCGTCGCCAGGCGACAAGCCGGGCGCCAGTCGGAACCATGAAGCCCGCCCGCCAACTCGCCGCCCCGTGACCCAACGCTGGCCTGACTTTGTAATCGCAGGCGTCGCCAAGGGCGGCACGACATCCCTGCACGCCTACCTCAGCCAGCACCCCGATTTGTTCCTGTCCACGCCCAAGGAGCCCCAGTTCTTCGCGCGCGTCTGGGATCAAGCCGTCAAGGAGGGCAACCTGGAAGCGGAGCGCTCCAAGTACCTTGCACTCTTCGCAGACGCCGGCGACCGCCTGGCCGGCGAGGCCAGCACCACGTACTTCTGGCACCCCAAAGCCCCGACCAGATTGCACGCCGCCAACCCGGATGCCCGCATCATCCTGTCCCTGCGCGACCCCGTGCGCCGTGCCTACTCCCACTACTTGACAGCCCAACGCATCGGGGCCGAGCCGTTGTCGTTTCCAGAGGCCATCGCCCGCGACATCGCCGTAGCTGGCCAACCCGGCGAACGCTGGGAGCGCTACGTGGACAGCGGCCGCTACGCCCACCACGTCAACCACTGGATCAACACGTTTGGACGCCATCAGGTGCATGTTCTTCTGCTGGAGGACCTGCAACGCGAACCGGAGGCCGTCCTCGCCGCTGTCGCGAGGTTCCTCGACGTGGACCCCTCGGGGCTCCAAGGCGCGGGCAGCGAAGTCCACAACCCCCACCGCGAGCCGCGCAACTCCCTGGTCAAGCGACTCTGGTCACTGCGCGCAGTGCGCCACTTGTCGCGCGCCATTCCTGCGCCGGTGCGCAGCTTCGCTCGGGACCGCTTCCTGTTCCGAGTGCCAGCCAAGCCGCCTCTGGACGAGGCAACCGCAGCGCTTCTGCGCGAGCATTTCCGGCCCGAGGCGGAGGCCCTCGAAGCGCTGCTGGGGCCTGAGGCTGGCCTGCGCAG
The DNA here is from genome assembly GCA_041624075.1 of Thermoplasmatota archaeon. Classification (GTDB taxonomy): domain Archaea; phylum Thermoplasmatota; class E2; order JACPAO01; family JAHFTW01; genus JBFJVP01. The sequence goes on from JBFJVP010000257.1 coordinate 3,250, forward strand.
CAAGTGGAGCGCGACCTTCGTCGATTAGCGGCGCCGGGCAAACAAGGCTGCACCCAGCAGCGCCAGGAAGAGCAGGGCGCCGGGGCCGGGCGAATCCTTGCTGTCATTGGACGGGGCTGGCGGTGGCGGCTGCTGCGCCGGTGGGCTTGCAGGCGGAGGAGTGCTTGCAGCCGGCGGCGTGGCAGGCTTTGGCGGGTCAGGCTCGAACCAGGGCACGAAAGCAAAGCTCGGCTGAAGCATCGAATCGTACTGGATCTGCGCGAAGGCTCCAACAGGAAGCGGTGCCGGACTGGTGCCCGGGTCCAATCGGAAGCCGACGCCGATCTGGGCGCCTTCAGGAACCTCCAAGTCCACGATGCCCAGAGAAATGAGCGTCGGTGGCTTCATGATCATGGGAACCAACTGGCCCACCACATGAAACACCGCGGCCTGGGGATTTGTCGGGTCCGGGGGCACCAGGGCGAGCGGGTCAGGGGCGCGGCTGGTGTTGGCGTCCAAGTTGATCGAACCGTTGCCAATGGGTGTCAAGTCCTCGCCGTCGATGATGTAGAACGTCGCCGTCAGGTTACCGTGGACCATTGGCGATTCGCCGGTCCACAAGCCAACGAACAAGGGCCCCCTGATGAAGAGGGGATGCGCCTCTTCCGCGTCAGTCACGAACCGCACGGGAAGGATATCCTGGCTGCCAACGGGAATGACGCGGGTCTTGGTCGCGTTGTCGCTGGGGATCGTCGTGTTGAGGATCCCGTTCTCAATCACGGGTGTTTCGCCGTCCTTGAGGAAGTACAACGCCGGCACCGAGCGCGCTTCCGCCATTGGGGCAAGCAGCAGGCAGGCGAGCAAGAGGATGGCGGCACGTCGCGTGAGTGACACTGTCCCATGGGTGGCGGTCCCTGCTATATGAAATCTTTCGCTGGACCGCATGAGGATGGCGGGTTTGCCAATCCCGCGAGGGCGCTTTATAAAGCCGCTTGGTCGCAGAGGTCGTGCTCCGGGTGTTCGACGATGGTGGCGATTTGCCGGCGTGCGTTTTCAGGATTGATGTGCCACGCATCGTAGAACCCGTCCGGGTCGCCGCCGTACGAGTCCACTTTCAGGAAATCGAACAGCTGCATGCCGGTGGAGCACATCTCCAAGGCAATCGCGCGGGTGTCCTCCAGCTGTTTCGTGAACAACTGGTTGTCTGCGAGTTGCTCGAAGACCGTCGGGTGGTTGGTCGTGAGAAACACGATCACCTGGCTGCCGGCCGCCGTGGCCTCCGTGACGAGGTTCCGAAACGCCGCCTGCTTGATGGGCGAAAGCCCCGTGGCCTTGCCAAGCGGTGGCAGGATGCGCTCCTGGATGTACGCGTCAACCGCCGCCTGCAGGTCAAACGTGCCGGCTGCAATGGCGGCTTCGTCACGCGGAAACACGATCTGACCATCCGCCTCCACGCGTTGCGCTCGCTCAGGGTATCCCGTGAAGTAGGTGTACTGCA
>JBFJVP010000258.1:0-4716 GCA_041624075.1 Thermoplasmatota archaeon
ATGGAACTGGCGGTTCCGTGCTGCGATCCAGTCCTTACACCGGCGACGCACTGCAATTCATTCCCCTCGTGGTCACGATGATGCCAAATGGCCTCGTGGTCACCGGCCAAGCCCTCTGTGCGTGCGGCCGCACCGCCGATGCCCGGCAGTACCAGTATGCAGCCGCATGGCTTACCCGTGAAGGACTCCCGATTGGTGGCATCCTGGCAGAGGACGATCCGACGCTTCTGACAAGTGGCCAGGCGCCTTCGGAGTTTGTCCCAGGGGGCTCCCAGTTCGCGGCAAGCCACGGAACGCTGGCGCTCTACGCGCTGGGCGGTCGGATGCTGCTCATCAACCCGGAAACCACCAGCCCCATCCTCGTCAAGCCCATTGAGGCCCTTGAGCCACTCAGTGCATGGGTCAATCGCCGAGGCACCGTCTGGACCGACGACACGGCCATCGTTCCCCTTCCGCATACGGTCACCGCAGTCGACCCCCATTCCCTGGAGCGCCGCTGGGCCTGGAGCCAATCCGCCCGTCAGGTCGTCACGGCAGTCGCGGCCACCACGGGCGGCGAACTGCTGGTGCTGACGGCAGATGTCAGCTCCGCCGAACCCCACGCCATGGTGTCGCGATTGAACTTGGCCGACGGGGCGCTGCTTCAACAGGTGCGCTTGCCGATCGTGCCGATCTACAACGACGGAGGGTGGCGGGCCAGCATGGTGCCCATTGGAGGCGGCGAATTCGCGATCCTAGACGACGCGGGCAACTACGCCTTGATTTCACAACAACCCGACGCCCACTTGGTTCCCCACATCGAAGCGGACACCATCTACCCCAAGCCCGGGGCGCCGGTGTCACTCCAATTGGCCGCGCCCGCGGTAACCTCGTGGTCAATCAACTGGGGCGACGGACGACTGGTTTCACTTCCTGCGGGAGAACCCGCGACCCACATCTATGGCTCGCCGGGAACGCGACAGGTTGAGGCCACGGCCCATTACCAAACAGGTCTGACCGCCACGACCTCGCTTCTGCTGCACGTGGGAACGGATCCACCTCCGGCGCTCAACGTGATGCAGCGCGCCTTCGCCCCGGAGAACCAGGATACGACCTGGGGCGCCATCGGCATCGCCATCGCACTGATCGGCACGGTGATTGGTGTTGGCCGCAACCGATTGGGGCGCAGCCAACTGAACCGCCAACTGGACGAACTGGCAGCCATTGCAAGGGCCGGCCAAGACGGTGATCCAGGCGCCTTGGCGGAACTGGGAGCATACCGGGGCCGCATGCGACGAGACCTGGCACGGGGCCGGCTGGATGACACGCAGTATGGCGTGCTTGACCAGAGAGCAAACCGGATCGCAGTCGCGTTGCGCCACCGGTTGCTGGCGCCACTGCACGGCGCGCTCAGCGCCGCCTTCCGGGGGTTGTTGGAAGCCGCGTTTGAGGATGACTGGGTCAGTGTCGAGGAGGCCCGACGGCTGCTCGACGCCTTGCCTGAGGAGAAGGGCCTTGACCGCGCCCAGCAGGATCACTTGAGGAGACTCATCGAGGCCTGGGGTTAGCAAGGCGGCGCTCGGCAAGGCTGCCACAACGCTTTCGAGCCTGGCCGGGTCGACGCCAACGTGAACCACGCCGCCCTCGCGTTACCGGTCGCCCTCCTGCTGGCTTTGGGGCTGTCGGGATGCGTTGGCTTCTGGACCGGCGCGGCCGACCTTCCCGCCCCCGCGTTTCACATCACCGACATCGACGGCCAGGACCACAACCTCACCCGCTACGAGGGTCGCTACTTGTTGCTGGACTTCATGGGAACCTGGTGCGGCCCGTGCCAACGCGGCGTGCCCGGCCTCCGCGACCTCAACGCCGCCTATCCGGAACTGGCAATCCTGTCTCTCAGCAGCACCGACACGGAGACAGAGCTTGTGGCATTCCGGGAGCAATACGGCGTCACATGGCCCATCGCCCGCGACACGGACGAGGTGATTAGCCGAACCGTGGCAGCGGCAAGCACCCGGGAAGGCATCCTGTGGCCGACCTATGCACTCGTCGATCCCGCCGGCCACGTGGTTTTCTACCACGAAGGCGAAACTCTTCCTGCAACCATCGCCGCCGCATTGGACGCCCAAGGAGTGGAAGCGCCCCGCTGGCACCTGGCCCTGATGGCCGCTCCCGCAGCCGCGCTCGCCTTAGGCGGCTTGTCCTTCCACACACCGTTTCTGCGTGACACCACGGGCAACCTCGACAGGTCACGACGCCGCGCCTTCGCCGTTCAGGCACTGCTCTTGCACGGCGCGCTTGGCGTCGCCCTGTACTGGTGGGGAGCCCCCGCCACCGGGCGCGTCTACAACGTGGCGCTGCTGGCAGCGGTCGGCGCGCCCATCGCGATCTGGTGGTGGCGGCGCACGGGAACGGCCGGGGTGCAGCCGCACATCAAACCGGGCCGTGGTCTCGACCATGAGCGGGCCGCGCGTGCCTCCCTCAGCCTCAACTTGAACCTCCTCTGGTACGCATTACCGGCGTGGATCGCGGTGCTGCTTGCGGCCCTCCACGGCATCGGCGCCGCAACCGTGGTGGCCACGACGACAGCCTTTGGCTTGGGCCTGGCTGCCGCCGCCGTCGCAGGGGCTCGCCTTGAGCCCTGGGGCGATCGCATTGGCTGGCTGGGCGCCACTGGCCTGCTCGCCGGGGCATTATGGACCGGCGCCCGCTACATTGGCGTGTTGTGACGCGCCGGCGCGCCGTTGCACCGCGCCCCCGGGTGCCAGCGCCAGCGGGGGCACTCCACCAATACACCGGCCACGCGACAATGCGGACGGCAGGATTCGAACCTGCGAAGCACTAAGCCCCCGATCTTAAGTCGGGTCCCGTTGGCCGCTTGGGTACGTCCGCGCTTTGCTGATACTGATGCGTCGTGAGGCGCCCAAGGCGCCCCACTTGATCGAATGAGCGAACCTTCCAAAATAGAAGGCACGCACTGGTTTTGGCCGTGATCTTGCACGCCATCAGCTGGTGAGTTCATCGAGGAGGGAGCCCGCAGCGGGGTCAAGGACGCCGATGTCGACCATGTAGCCCAGAACACCCAGTACCGTGAGAATCCCAAGCAAGACAGGCAGCGCGTATTGGATGACGGGCCGGAAGTAGCCGGAAAAACTGCGGCCCGATAATCCCACCTCCATTTCATCAAGGATTTCGGGGCGGATCCAGCCGACGTAGATACTCAACAGGAGGCCGCCGGCAATCAGAATCACGCGGCTCACCAGGAAGTCCACCTGGGTAAGGAAGTCCAAGTCGATGGCGGAAAGCAGGCCAAAAATGTAGATGGGCGTGCCCACCAAGAGCACCGCGCGCGTGCGACCCCAGTCGGGCTTGCGGTCGATGACGAAGCTGACCGGCACTTCGAGCAGGCTGATGGCGCTGGAAACGGCGGCAAAGGCGAGCAAGACGAAGAACGAGGCAGCCATGAAGGAGCCAAGTGATTCTCCAATGGCGGAGAACGCCGTCGGGATGACAATGAACAGGCCGCCGACGCTGCCAGCATTGTCGGGGTTGACCAGTTCCACGAGGCCCTGGCTGAAGATCAGGGGAAAGACCATCAAGCCGGCGAGCACGGCGACACCCGTGTCAGCCAAGCCGATGGTGAGGCCGGTGCGTTGCAGGTCGTTGTCCCGCCCGAGGTAGCTGGAGTAGGTGAGCATGGTGCCCAACCCGAGGCCAATGCTGAAGAAGGTCTGGCCCGCAGCGTTACTGATGGTGCCGCCGCGCACTTCGCTGAAGTCGGGTTCGAGGTAGAATTCGCGGCCTGCGCCGGCGCCGGTTTGCACGTTGGCGTAGATGACCAAGCCGATGACCGTGACGAACAGGATGGGCATCATGATCAGGTTGGCCTTCTCGATGCCCTTGGCAACGCCGCGCACGACGATGGCCAGCGTGATGGCCATGAAGGCGAGATGGGAGAACACCGCTTCAGGACCCTCAGCGATGCCAGCGAAGTATCCGGCGGCTTGGTCGGCTCCGCCGAAGAACGGCGGCGGTTCGGTGACGGCGAGCAGGGAATCGAACATGTACCGAAGCGACCAGCCGGCGATGACGGAGTAGTAGGACAGCAGCAGGATTGCACCGAAGGCTGCCAGGTAGCCGGCGCCCTCCCAGCGGCGTCGCTTGCCGTCCTCGCCAAAGGCGTCGATGGCGTTGCGGGCGGTGCGACGACCGAGGGACAGCTCAGCCAGTAGGGCCGGGATGCCGATGACGAACAGCAGCACGAGGTAGAGAATCAGAAACGACGCGCCGCCGTTGGTGCTCGCCAGGTACGGGAACCACCAGAGGTTGCCCAGGCCAACTGCGGAGCCCACGGCGGCCATCATGAACCCGATGCGACTGTTGAAGGCTGCACGCCCTGCCATCGGCCGGCGACCGCTGGGTTGCTTGAAGGGGTTTCGGCTGCCACGGGCGGGGCGGTTCCCACGGCGTGCTTTGGTCCAAGGATTCGGTCGAAACGGTTATGACAGAGACCCAAGTCGCCGGCTCTTACCAACTGCCGTGGTAGCTCAGTTGGTGGAGCATCGGACTGTTAATCCGACGGTCGCCGGTTCGAGTCCGGTCCACGGCGCTTTTGCTTGCCTCAGTTCAATGAGGCCATCCCGCTCGGCGAGGCCAGGTCGGTGCTTGTACCGACCACGGTGCGGGGGTGGCCACCCATCCGCTTCAATGAAAGCGGTTGCGGGGTCTGGTATGCTA
>JBFJVP010000259.1:0-4696 GCA_041624075.1 Thermoplasmatota archaeon
CGTGGATTATGCCGGCCTGGCCAGTGACGAGTTGCGGGACGCGCTCCAGGCGGTGGCCACCGCCGACCTGGGCGCCAAGCGGGGCAAGGAACGCTACGCCTTCCTGCTCAACGCGTACAACATCGTGGTCATCGAGGCGGTCAAGCGCCGCCTGCTGAGGCCGGGAAAACCGGCTCGCTCGTTGCGCAACCCGTTCTGGTGGCTGGTGTTCTTCCTGGCGACGCCCGTGCGCGTGGGCGGTCGCCGCATGAGCCTGTTTCGGCTTGAATTCCAATACCTGAAACCCCACTTGCGCCGGGACGCCCGGGGCCACTTTGCCCTGGTGTGTGGAGCCACAAGTTGCCCGCCGCTTCGCGATGGCCTGTTTCACGGCGAAGCTCTGGACGAGGAGTTGGAACTGGCAGCGCGGGCATTCCTGCAACCGGGCAATGGTTACACCCTGGACCGGGACAAGGGCGTGCTGCGCCTCAACCGGATCCTGAAATGGTACGCCGGCGACTTCGGCGGCCGCACGGGGGTGCTGGAAACGTTCACGAAGTACGCCCCGGAGGCAGACGCCCACTGGGTGGCCAAGCACAACCCACAGGTGCAGTACCTTCGTTACGACTGGGATCTCAACGTGGCCCAGGCGTAACGCCCTTGCCGGCCATCGGCGTGCGCACCCCGTGCGTGCCATCATCGTTGGCGGCGGCCTCGCCGGTACCACTACGGCCCTGCATCTGCTGGCGGCGGGAATCGACGACGTGCGAATCCTTGAGCGAAGCGCGCGCATTGGCACCACAGCCTGCGGGGAAGGCCTGTCGGCCACCACCTTGGGCCGCCTCAAGCCGGTTTTCGACGCCAGCGCATTTGTGGATTGCACCTTCGACGGCGCCCGCTGGGCGTTTCCTGGCACCCGGGTGACCATCCACCAACGGTGTCACACGATGGCTCGCGAAGCGTGGATTCCAGCCATGGCGGACGAGGTTCGGGATCGCGGCGGTACCGTTGAAACCGGTGTCAAGATTGGAAGTGAAGACTTGGAGGAACTGGAGGCCGACCTCGTAGTGGGGGCGGATGGGCCCGGTAGCCAGGTGCGCAGCCGGGTGCCGGGCGCCCAGGTCAAGACGCGCTTGGGCCTCCAGGTACGCCTGGCTACCACGGCATCCACGCCTTTTCTGGAGTTCGTGACGGACAAGCGGTTCAGCCAGGAATACGCATGGTGGTTCCCCCGGTCCGATTGCCACAACGTGGGCCTGCTGGCAGAGGGCGATGGCCGGGACTGGGATCGCTTGGAGGCCTTCATTGAGCACCTCGGCCTCGAGGGGACCATCGTTCGGCGCGAGAGCTACCCCATTGCATACGGCGGCAAGCGCTTCGCGAGCCCAAATGGCAGGTATGCGTTGATCGGCGACGCTGCGGGTCTGACCAACCCGGTGACCAAGGGCGGCATGGCTGCGATCCTGCACGCGGCACCACTCTTGGCCGCAGCAGCCGCCGCAGGCCAGCCCCACGTCTACCAGAAGACGCTGGAGCGCCACCCGTTGACACACCGGTGCTTTGAGCGGTCGCTGCAAGTGCTGCGCGGGTGGGACAATCGCTCCATCCAAGGAGTGCTGTCGCCGCTGCCCTCGGATCTTCAGATAGGCGGGCCACAGCCCGACCCCATGATCCGGGCCGGTGCGCGCGTGGTGGCGCGTCGCCCGTGGCTCCTGGGCAAGGCCAAGACATTCTACGACGCCGGTCGCCTGAGCCTGCGCTACTCTTGGTAGCAACGCACCGGCTGCTCAGGGCTCAGGGTTGCAGGCGACCGCCATGGCTAACCCGGCGGCCCAGCAGGCTCACGATGAGCGCGGCACCCAGGGCCAGCAGAGCGGCACCCACGCCCACTCCAGGAATCGATTCGTCAGTGGCTTTGCCGCCCCCTGCGTCTTCGGGGAGCCACAATTCGGTTTCCGGTTGGTGGGCCTGCCAAGCGAACCAGTACAGGACGAGGCCATCCACGGCGTCCAGCTGCTGCACGCCATCGGCAGATGTGGCGCTGGGCAGGTGCCACGCGGCACCGGAGTCATCCTGCCAGATGCCGTCGCCGACGGCTGTGAAGTTACGCCCGCCCGTTGCGTAAGCCCGCGCATCCCCTGCACCCGACGCGACGACGACCAAGTCCCGCTCCGGGTCAACCAGCAGCCCTTGCTGGCCCAAGGCAAACAAGGGGTAGGCAATGGTGCTGCCGCCCTTCGCGACGCCGAAGACCAACTCCTTGGGGTGAAGTCCATCGATATCGCAAGCACGTTGGCCGCTAATGCCCAGGCGGCAATCATCCCCGTAGCCCGCGTAAGCAGTTCGGGCGTAAGCAGCCGCGCCCCGGGGTGGCTCCAGGAGGAGGCTGTCCGGGTGCAAGCTTCGCCAGTCATCCCAACTCATCACCTGCGTCGGATGCGGCTGGAGCCGTGCCTCCACGTGGTCGGCGCCAACGCGCTCATCGATCAGGGTGCCGATGGGGCGACCCAGAATCTGGGTCCACAGGGTCTGGGTTTGAGGGTCGTACATCACCAAGTCGTGCTTGTACAGGAAGCCGCTAGCCGTGAACTGCATCGTGACCGGCTCGCCATCCACCTGGACCACGCGGTCAAACGTAACCCCCGAGCCGCACAACGGGCAATACGTGATGGCCACCGGGGACCCGGCCACCACATCATTGACGATCTCGTGCTGGTCGAGTACCCGTATCGGGTAGGCACGGGCATCGCCTCCAAGGGAGATACCCAGCACGCGATCGGAACCCGCCAGCCAATTGTCACCAAACGTCGGAGCATCAATCGGGTCGATGCCACAGCCATCGGGGTGCCCCCGCTGGCCGCTGCCAAAGGGACCGCACGCCCAACGGATTTCCTCTACGGGAACATGGTCTGCCGCCGCGGATAGCACCACGCCCCCCAGGAGGACCCAGGCCACGGCGGCCGCTCGCAGCCACATGGTATCTGCTTGGCACCGCGTGTTGATCACACCTGCCAGCGATGGTTGAACGCCAGGCTGGACATGTGGGAGTCCAACTTCATGGGCCCACGGGCATCAGGCTCACGCGAACCTCGCCGACGACCGTATCGCGACAATACCCCACGATCTCCGAGCCGGCAGGAGCTTCAGTCCCAATGCGCAGCCGAATGTGCCCCGGATGCGTCAACGCGTAGATGCGACAGGGACCTTCCGAACTCTTGGACTCCAGCGTCGCGACTTCCGGCAAGGCCTCGATCAAGGTGCACAGGACGCCGCGGCGAAACGGCTCGCCATCCTGCGGCAGAGTGCACGATCCCTCGATGAGGGGCGGGGCAATCGTGGTTCCGTAGAGCGTCAAGGTGAACTCATCCAGGGTGCCGACATCCTGGGCTGCCATGTCATCCACGGTTAGCGTCCACGTGCCAGCAGAAGACTCACCATAGAAGTGGGTGCTCGTGACGGTCCAGTCGGAGTAGTTCTCTCCCGCGTTGCCGGGTCGACCCGGCAGCAGTTCCGAAACGGTTCCACCGGGACTGGTCAGGCGGAGGCGCAGATCGTTCTCCCACGTGTGGGTGGCCGAAAACGTCAGTTCAGCTCGCTCGATCGACACATCGCCCAGGATCTCGATGTCGACGCTGACGGCCTCGCCGGCAGCCGGGAAATTGCCCGTTCCGTCCGGAATCGCCACGCCATCCGACCACGTCGCAGAAGTGGAGGACTCCGGTTCCAACCGGGTGTCGCGGGTCCACGTCTGTGCGGCGGCGACGGCGGCCCCGGCGTCCACCATGCCAAACCCGTAGCGTGGGTGAACCATCCACCCGGCAGCATTGGTAGTCCATCCCGTGGCATCCAGGCCATCCCGGGTCGCCGTTTCGGCAAGGATCATCATGACTTCTCGCCAGCTCAGTGCGGGGTTGGCTTCCAGCATCAGGGCCACCACCCCAGCCACCAGGGGAGTAGCCGACGACGTGCCGCCAAAGCATGTGGATTGGCCGTCGTTGCACGTGTAATCCCCCGAGTCGTAGCCTGCGGCACCCACGAGATCCGTGGTGACGATGCCCCTGGTTCCGCCCGACGATGGCGCCGAGACGAGAAGGCAGGCGCACGCCTCGGAGTACCACGCGGGGTCACCTTCGTTGTCAATGGCGCCCACCGCGATGACGTGTCGATTGTTGGCGTACCCGTCGTAGTTGCCGTTGTCCGAGTCAGCATGGCCGTTGCCGCCGGCCCACAAGTAGATGCTGCCCAAGCCGCCGCGACCAGTGGCGATGTTGTCCGCGATGGCGGCCCGTGCAAGAGGCCCTGGGCCCGTGGTCACGGTGCCGCTGTCGGACGGACCCCACGAGTTGGTGTAGATATCAATGGTGTCATCGAACAAGCCCAAGGCTCCGGCCTCGTCAGCATCGCTGTTGGCGCAGGCAATCAACTTCTGCCCCGCCAGGCTGGCATTGAACGCGGCTCCAACGATGCCCAAACCGTTACCCCCGTTGCCCGCCGCCACGCCGGCCACAGCGGTGCCGTGCCGCTGGCCTGAACTGGTTGGCGCCGGATCATCAGTGCCGGCATCGCAGTAGTTACGGCTCACCGCCGCAACGTAATGTTCGTCAAGGTCCGGATGGGTGTGCTGCAACCCGTCATCGATCACGGCAATGACCACGTTGGAGCCATTGACGCTGTCCCAGGCAGCTTCGATGTTGACATCGATTCCTGGAACGCCGCC
>JBFJVP010000260.1:0-4695 GCA_041624075.1 Thermoplasmatota archaeon
CATTCCAAGTCGCGGGCCAGGCGGTGGGCACGGCCCAGGTCGTGGGTCCAGACGCCGTTCATGAGGCCGTAGTCCACGTCGTTGGCAATCTGGAGTGCCTCCTGTTCATCGGAGAACGGGAGAACGGCCAAAACCGGCCCAAAGACCTCCTGGCGAGCCACTTCGTGCCCCGGCTCGACGCCAGCCAGCACGGTGGGCTTCAGGAAGGCCCCTGATGCCAGGGCGTCGTCGTCGGGGCCTCCACCGCCGGCAACGAGGCGCGCCCCTTGGTCGGTGGCCCGGTCGATGAAGCCCTGCACCCGTTGGCGGTGTTCTTGGCTGATCAGGCTGCCGACGCGCACGCCCTCTTCTTGACCGGGCCCGACGCGCCACTTGGCCACTTCAGCGGCTACGGCATCAACGAGTTGGTCGTGGATGTCCTCGTGGACCAGCAAGCGGCTGCCGGCCCAGCACATCTGGCCGGCGTTCATGAAAATGCCAAAGCAGACGCCCTTGGCGGCGCGCTTCAGGTCGGCGTCGGGGAACACGATGTTGGCGCCCTTGCCGCCCAGTTCAAGGGCCAGGGGAGCCACGTGGTCGGCGGCGGCCCGCATGACCGATTGGCCTGCCTCGATGCCGCCCGTGAAGCTGATGCCATCCACGCCGGAATTCCGGGCCAACGCATCGCCGGCCACGGGGCCGTCGCCGGTGATGACTTGCAGGACTCCTTCAGGAACCCCCGCTTCCTGGGCCAGCCGAGCCCAGCGGAGCAAGCTAAGGGGGGTTTGTTCGGCGGGCTTGGCGATCACCGTGCAGCCCGAGGCCAAGGCGGGAGCAATGGAGCGTACCGCCAACTGGAGGGGGTAGTTCCAGGGGCTGATGTGGGCGGTGACGCCGAGGCTCTGGCGCAGGGTGTAACCGAGGCGGTTGCCCGGCACGGGGATGGTGTCGCCGTGGATCTTGTCTGCCCACCCGGCGAAGTACTCCAGGGTCCAGGCGGCAAAGGCGACGTCGCCTGCGGCCTCCCGTACCGTTTTGCCGTTGTTGCGACTTTCCAGTAGCGCCAGCTCGTTGGCGTGGGTGCGAGTGAGCGCGGCCAGGCGGTGAAGGATGCGACCCCGTTTGGCAGGGTCTTCCCGGCTCCATGACGACAGGCTCCCATGGGAGGCTTCAACGGCTGCGGCAACGTCCTCCTTGCCGGCTCGCGGCACACGGGCGATGACGCTGCCCGTGGCGGGGTCAATGATGTCCTGCACGTCGCCGCCTTCCGCCGCGCGCCAAACGCCGCCTAGCAGCATCGGTTCCACCTCGATCGTCTCCATGGCCGGGCATACCGGGTCCGGGCCAAAAGGGTGCCCAACAGCGCAACCGGCACAGGCCGGCTCTACGTTTGGGCGACTCCCAGCAAGACGAGGCTCACGTAGGCGGCGTAGGCGCCCACCAAGGCACCGCCCTCGATGCGGCTGACGTGGTTATGGGTGCTGGCAAAGCGCCACAACAGCAGGCTGACAATGGCGACCGCAGGCAGATCCAGGCGCAGGGTCGATTGGCCAACGAGGATGTTTCCAGCCGCAGCGGCACCACCAAGCGCCAGGGTCATGTTCAGCAGGTTGCTGCCAACGATGTTGCCAATGGCCAAGTCGACTTGGCGGCGCATGGCGGCCATGATGCTGGTTGCCAGCTCTGGCAGGCTGGTTCCCACGGCGACAATGGTCAAACCGACGACGCGGTCCGACAAGCCAGCCGCAGCCGCCAGGGAAACGGCACCCTTGAGCACGGCCTGACCGCCCCCGATCAGCATGGCAATGCCGACCACGGTGGCGCCCACTTGCAGGGCTAGGCTGCGGCGCGCCAAACCATGGGGCAGGTCGGGGACGGGAACGTACCCCTTCTTCTCGGCTTGGTAGACGTAGAACGTGTAGGGCACCGCGATGCCCAGCAACAGCAGCCCTTCGCCCCGATGCAGCACGCCGTCAGCCGCCAGGGCCAGGATACCGAGGCTGACCGCAGTCACGAGGAAGATGTCTCGCCGAACGGTGGTCTGTTGCACGGCCACGGGCACGACCAGCGCCGTCAATCCCAGAACGATCAGGATGTTGAGGATGTTGCTGCCGACCACGTTGCCCAGCGCGATGCCGCCATTGCCGTTGACCGACGCCATCACGCTGACCACGATCTCAGGTGCACTGGTACCCAAGGCGACCACGGTAAGGCCCACCCACAGCGGCGAGATCCCGATCCTCCGGGCCAGGGCAGCGCCTCCCTGGACCACGGCGCCGGCGCCGACTGTCAGGAGCGCAACGCCAAGCAGAATCCACGCTCCATCCAGCCACAGCATAACGGATGCTCCGCGTTGGGGGTTAAGAAACAGACGGGTCGGTTTCGCCGTCCTCGTTCTGGAAGAAGAAGCGTTCCTCGAAGGCGGGCTCCAAGTCGTCGAGCCAAATGGCGTTCTCGTCGTACTTGGCGTAGAAGGGCCGACCCACCCAGTCCGGATTGCGTCCCTGCAGGAACCGAAGGGCCAACACCTTCTGGCCTGCAACCTCGCTCACGCCCAGCACTTCCACCTTGCCGGGATCGGCACTCATGCTGGGGCCACGCACGGTCCGGGCGAGGCCACTGACCTGCTTATACGCCTCCCGGTAGATGGCGTGCGCTTCAGTCAACGACAAGCCAAAGTGGTCCTGGGCGCCGGTGTCGCGTACGACGAACATGTAGTACGGGATGACTCCCAGGTGGACCTCCCGGCGCCACTTGGCTGCCCAAATCGCCGCGTCATCGTTGATGGTGCGCAGCAGGGGCGTCTGGCTGCGAATCTCGGCGCCAGTCTCACGGATGCGGCGAATGGCTTCGACTGCCACCGGCGTGGACAACTCGACAGGGTGGTTGAAGTGGGCCATGAAGGCCAAGTGGATGCCGCTGTCGACGATTTCCCTGAAAACGTCCAGCACCTTGTCGGCGCCGGGGTCTGTGACGTACTTGTACGGCCAGTAAGTGAGACTCTTGGAGCCAACCCGGATCGTGGTGACGTTGGGGATGCGGCCCGCTTGCTTGGCCTCCGCGATGGCACCGAAATACATTCGAATGAGCCGCGGAGCCATGACCATGGGGTCGCCGCCGGTGAACAGGATGTCTGTTACTTCGGGGTGATTCTCAAGGTACGAAATGAGTTCCTCGATTTCCTTGCTCTCGAACTTGAGATCGTCCAGCCCTACAAATTGTGGCCATCTAAAACAAAAGGTGCAGTAGGCGTGGCACGTTTGGGCCTGGCTGGGGAAGAAGAGGACTGTTTCGTTGTATTTGTGCTGCATGCCCTGCAGCGGCTCACCGTACAATTCGGGGACGTTGTGCTCCAGTTGGCCGGCGGGGTGCGGGTTTAATTGGTGACGAATTTCGTTGGCCACTTCCAGCAGGTGTTCGGCGTCATCGGGCCGCTCCCGAAGAGCCTTGGCCATGCGTTCAAAATGCTCTTCCTGCAACATTCCGCGCTGCGGAAACGTGAGACAAAACATGGGGTCGTTGGGAACGTCACCCCATTGGATCAGTTCGTCGACCACGTAATTGTTGGTTTTGAACGGGAAGACATGCCCGACAACCTCCACCTCGAAGATCTGGTCATCCGACAGGTGCTCCATGACCTGCGGGATGGATCGGAAGTTCCGCAAGTCGTACGGCTTGTACGACACGGCGTCGGCTTTCGAGGAGACGGTGATGGACTGCATGGTATCAAGGGGTGGTGCCGCAAGCGGCAATGGTGAGACGCAAAGAGCTGCGGGCCAAGCCCAAGAGGAACGCTCTTCGTGTGGGTGCTCAAGCTGCTGTAGACGTTCTGATTCAAGTGCGTTATGTCGGCAATGCCCTCGGGCCAATCCCCCTAACGGCAGGTTACGCGCATTTAAAGCCAAGCGCCCAGGGAGGGTTGACCAGGACACCCGACGCGGCCCAAGGCCCCATGGCCGGCTTGCCTCCTAGGGCTGACTGCGCTTGGGGGGCCTGCTGGCCTTGGCCACACCGTGCGCCCGTTGGTCGCGGTGATACCTGCTGGCGACGGGATGGGTCAACGCGCCGGTGGCCGAAGCCGGCATGGCAGTGGCGCGGGCCCTACGGTGATGCGGCGGCCCCTCGGCCGCAGGGGATCGCTGGCTTTTATCAGGAGCGAGCGGCTCGCGCGGCCCATGTCCCAAGCCACCGTCCAGAAGGCCAAGTCCGGCCTGCCCCCCAAGAGCGCCGACTTCATGGAGTGGTACAACGAGGTCGTCGAGCTCGCGGAGCTGACCGACAAGCGCTACCCCATCAAGGGCATGAACATCTGGCGCCCGTACGGCCAGCGCATCATGAATCAGATCGATGCGTTCACGCGCAGTGAAATGGCCCGCACTGGCCACGACGAGGTGAGCTTCCCGCTGCTGATTCCGGAGAAGTTGTTCCAGAAGGAAGCGGATCAGATCAAGGGCTTTGGCGGCGAAGTGTTCTGGGTCACGCACGCTGGCCACAACGAGTTGCCCGACGGCGAGCGCTGGGTGGTGCGCCCCACCAGCGAGTGCGCCATGTACGAGATCTTCCCCCTGTGGATTCGCAGCCACGGCGACCTGCCCCTGCAAACGTACCAGATCTGCAACGTGTTCCGGTACGAGACGAAGCAGACGCGGGCGTTCATGCGGGTGCGGGAGATCCACTTCTTCGAGGACCACAGCGTCTTCGCCACCGAACAGGACG
>JBFJVP010000261.1:0-4681 GCA_041624075.1 Thermoplasmatota archaeon
AGCGCCGGCAGGTACGCGTTGAGAGCCGCAATGCCTGAAACAATGATGAGGCCCCACCAGAGAACGGCGGCAAAGGTCACAGATGACCACTGGTCAATCTTGCCGCTGCGTTTGGGGGCCAACGCGGTCCGGATGCCCGCCAGTGCCAGGAAGACCAGACCGATGGTCAGCAGGATGTACCCGATGTACACGAACTCGGAGCCAGCGTAGCCCTCGGAGAGCGGCGCCATGGCGCTGTAGAGCACTGCGGCGCCACCGAGGGTTGCAAACTGGTTGAGAAGAAAGCCAGCCGTGATCAAACCGATACCGGTCCAGATGGCCGGCCGCCAGGCAAACGCGTCCACGCCCTTGGTGAAGACGCGCGTCAAGGCCAGGATGACGCCCGCCTGAACGAAGTACAGCCAGTAGTAGAATGCCGTACCCGCATGCAGCGTGACGGCCTTGTGCGCCCAGTCAACCGGTACTGGGACCGCACCGGAGCGAGCCAGGACCGTCACGAGGGCATACATGACGCCCAGAAAGAGCGACGCAAGCGACATTCCCAGAAGCGTCTTGAGAATCCGCTTGTCGGGTGCGGGCAGGCCTGCCAAGCCATCCCGAAGAGTGTGAAGTGACATGCTTACGCCACCACGATGCGGGCCATCATTCCCTCGTGCAGCAGGCCACAGAAGAAGGAACAGTACAGGAAGTATTCTCCAGCCTCGTCGAAGCTCAGGGTTGCCTCGACCAGCACGCCCGGCGGCAAACGCCAGACCCTGCTGCCTTCACCCATGTCGATTGCAACGCCGTGGTGCACATCGGTCGCCATCATCCGGAACCGGTAGTCGACGCCTTGTTCCAGGTAGATGGTGCGGGGCAGGAAGGACCACTGCTGCGCCATCAAGTACACATCGACAGCTGAACCGTGGTCCGCGTGATCGTCGTGCCCCAATTGGGCATCTCCATGATCCGAGTGATCGGCATGCAGCGCTGCACCTCCGGAGTCGGCTGGCAGCGGCGGCCGGACGCCGCCATCTTCTGTCCCGTAGGCATCTGCAAATGCCAAGGCCGCGGCGCGGAATTCCTCAACCGCCATGGCTTGCCCGCCATGGCCGTGCCCGTGGCCCCCCACCACCATGCCCATGGATTGCCAAAGCAGGGCAACGCTGAGAACCAGGAGGCTCAACGCGAGAACGAACGTTGGTTGGGTACTGCGACGGGGGCCTCCCTCAGTCTGGCCGGCTGATTCATGGCGGGTCAAGGATTCGGATTGCTCGGGTTTCATGGAACACCTCTTCTGACGCGAGAAAACGGCGGCCCTACAAGCCACGTTTGCCAATTCTCGAACGTGGTACTGAACCTGCGGATTATCCAAAAGAAGCCTCGCCCGGACAGGTGCGCCAGATAGGACTCAGCCGGATGAACGCCGAAAAAAAGCAGACACCAAGATTCGTTGTCGACCAAACTCGCACGAGTGCGAATTAGCAGGGGTCCTTTTGCTCACGATCCACCTCGCCATCCATGAAGCGCGAGGAGTTACCATGAACCGCATTCTGATTTTTCTGGGAGTCAGCATGGCCCTTGTCGCCGTGGCGGCCATTGCACTGATGGAGAGCAACGAAGCCGAGCCACGCATGACCGTCTACAAGTCGCCCACCTGCGGCTGCTGCGAGAATTGGCTCGAAATCGTCGAGGCCAGGGGCATGGGTGCCCGGGGCGTCAACACCGAGGACATGGATGCCGTCAAGCAACAATTTGGCGTTCCCAAAAACATGGAAGGCTGCCACACAGCCATCGTGGACGGCTACTTCGTGGAGGGCCATGTGCCCTTCGAGGCCATTGAACGCTTGCTACAGGAGCGGCCCGAGATCGATGGCATCGCGGTGCCCGGCATGCCCGCTGGATCGCCGGGAATGAGTGGTTACCTGGAAGGGCCGTTGACAGTGTACGCGATTGTCGATGGCGAGGCATCGCCGTACATGACCTTCAAAGCCTAGGTCCAACCCGCACGCAAATCACCGTCGCGTCCGCTAGTGGGAGTGACCATCGATCTCCCCTGGAGCCGCCGTGCCGTGCGCGCCCGCCACCGATGCAGCCCTTTGGCAGCCGCCGCCGAGGTCTGGGATTAGCCATGGGCCGATTGACGACAAAAAAAATGGGCCCCCCGGGGCCTGGTGCCGGGGTTGGTTCGGAGTTGACGGCAGGTTGGTGGCCATCAGTTTTGGCATGTGCGATCCAGGGTTCCGGGGGGCTCAGGTCCACGTTTCGTGCGTGGGCTCCTGAATCCCCATCCACCTGCACTACAAGCCACCTGCGCTAATTCTCACGCTTGAAAACGATGACATTCAAGGAATCGGGTTTTGCAACCCGGCTGCACGAACAGGCGGGTTCGTGCTACCTGCGGAAGAAAACAAGAAAAGGTGGAGAAGAAGAAGTATGCCTAGGCCTTCTTCAGCACAGGCAATCCGTTTGCCGTCGTGACAACGGTCCGCCCGTCAGGAATATCGTAGACCGGCTCAGAGCCCTCCGCGACATCCTTGCGCGCCTTCTTGGTGAAGAAGAACCGGTTGCCCTGCCGGTAAAGCTTGTAGTCCTTGTACGCCACCTGAGTGCGGCGCCCACTCGGGGCCGTGTCGGCGGCCTTTGCAACCTTGGGCTTGGTATCCTTGGCCTGCAACGCCGTGGTCTTTGAGGGCGGTCGGTAGCCCTTGTGGCTGCCGCAGTACTTGCTGCCCTCGCGAGCCGAATTCTTGCACTGGTCACCAGACGCGGAGAGCGCCGCACACTGCGGACGCAGTTCTTTCGGCTTGGCGGCGGGAGCCTTCTTGGCAGTGGGCTTGGTATCCTCGGCTTTGGCCACACGGGGTGCGGTGTCCTTTGCCTTGGCGGCAACGGCCTTGGCCGGGGGCCGGTAGCCCTTGTGACTGCCGCAGTACTTGCTGCCCTCGCGAGCGGAATTCTTGCACTGGTCGCCGGCGGCGGTGAGGGCTCCGCACTGGGGTTGAAGCTTGGTTTCGGCCGCCTTGGGGGATTTGGCGGCGGGCTTTGCGGCAGGCTTCGCGGCGGCCTTGGGGGCTGCTTTGGCCTTGGAGTCTGTTTTGGCAGCTGGCTTCTTGGCAGGGGCGACCGTTCCCGACTTGTGCAAGCCGCAGTAGTCGCTGCTTTCGCGTGCGCTGCGGCTGCATTGGGCGCCGCTGGCTGTAATCGCGGCACACTTTGGCCGAGTCGCGGCGGCTGGTTTGGCCGCCTTCGCGGCTTGGGCGGCCGGCTTGGCCGGGGTGGCCGCCGGCGCGGGTGCAGCGGCCGGCTCGGCGATCGGCTCCGGGGGAGGTGACGCTTCGGGGGTGCGAATCTGCAATTCTGCCGTCGCGTGTGCGGATTCGGAGTCTGCCTCGGAAGAACGGCCGAAAAGATTGCGGAGCCATTGCTTGAACGTCATGATGGGGGCCTCTGGTCGTCATTACAGGGCCATTCACTTACCCGTTTCGAATGTGCGCGCATGCAGGCGGCAGCGCGTCGGCTGCGGCATGGTTGGCTCCGGGGGAATTGAGAGTTCCAAAAATGGGGGTGAAGAAAGGGGATGAGAGGCCGGAATCATCCGGCCTTAGTCGAGCAGGTCGTCGGGGCTGAACCGGACGCGAACCCGTGCAAACGGATCCACGAGGTTGGCCAAGGCGACCCACAAGGATGTGAGGTTCATGGTATCACGCGAGTGCCAATTGGGCGATGCCCAGTGTGGCGAGGATGAGCAGGAGGCTGACGAGGGTGAGGGTCATGTTGTGCTTGGGCATTGATAGCCCGGTGGTGCTGGCGGGTGTGGCCGGGCCGGCGACGAGGAGCGCCACGAGGGCGAGGCTGGTGCCAAAGAGCACGGCGATCAGGAAGGCTGTGAACATTTGTATCAACTCCAGGGGAGTGAGGAGGTCAAGCCAGCTGTGCAGCCGCGAGGGCGAGCGCCGCCACGAGTGCGGCGAGCAGGGCCCCCACGATTGGGAGGCTGGTGGTGGGCATGTCGTCGTTCGGGCGGGGGGCGACGACCAGGACCGCGAGGACCAGGATCGTCACGAGCATGAGCCCGAGCAGGAAGTTCGTAAACATGGGATTGGGAGGTGGGGCGGTGGGCAGGTTGGATGGATCGGGTGATCCTGATCCGAACGTGGTGGTGGTTGGTGGTTGGTGGTTGCGTGCTGCTTGTACAGCGACCCAGCCGCCCCGGGCATTCGTATGTAGTGCGGATGTGTGAGGTGGCGTGGATCTGTGTGTCCGCGCTTCTCAAGTTGTAATTGGTGATCCGAACTAGATATACCTAACTTCCTTGGAACTACGTAACTTTGAGGAAGTTTCAGTGCGCTGCATGGCGCCGGCGGTGCCGGTGCGTACGAAAGACGACACCCCACTCGTCACCCAGCGAAAATCACAAAGAAACCGAGGACTGTCGATGCCAGCAACGGCATGGTGGGTACGCCAAACCGCACCGGGAGGGCGCCACACCGCTGATTTGGAGTATTCATAAGATAGTAGCGACCCGAAGCCGTATCAGTTCACACCAAACCGACCGACTGCGGATGGCCAATGATTAAAAACTTGGACCATCAACACTAGAGTTGATGGATTCTGACGATGTCCTTCGTAGAATTCCGTCGGCGCCCGACTCGGTGCAACGCGTGGTGCGTGAGTTGTGCGGCAGCGACCCCATGACGGG
>JBFJVP010000262.1:0-4656 GCA_041624075.1 Thermoplasmatota archaeon
CAACGGATCATTGCCCCCGACGTCCGAAAATCCTTTTTGGGAAAAGCGGCCACCAAGACCAGTGCGGACTCAGCACGATTGGCGGGAGCCAACTCACCAGAAGTCTCAAACGCTGGCCCCTTCGTCGTGCCCCTATTCAGAGGCGATAGCATGAAAGCAAACCCCTTGCTCGCAGGCCTGCTCATCATGGCCGCAGCGCTGGCCGGCTGTGCCGGCGGCGACTCCGGCGGCGGCGATTCCAACCCAGACGTGCCGGAACTCGAGGTTACCAGCAGCACGGGGGGCATTCGCGGCGTGGTCGTGGACGAATCCATTCGCCCCATTGAGGGCGCCACAGTCACGATTCGCCAAACCGGCGACTCCACCACAACCGATGAAAAAGGCGCCTATGCGTTTAGCGGATTGGCCGCAGCCACGTACTTCGTTGAGGCCAGCCACCCGCTCTACAGTTCCATTCAGCAAAGCACGGAAGTGGTGGCCGGCGTGAAGGCCCCCAAGCCCCTCAACTTCCAACTCATCCGCGTAATCACCGAGGAACCGTACAGCTTCACCCAGAAGGAGAGCGGATTCATCGCGTGCTCCGCCAACATCGGCGCGGCCAAGAGCGAGGAGTGCGGCGAAGGCGTCGGCGTTGATGGCGTTGGCCGCGTCGGCGGCCAGGAACAGAACCGCGCCGAGATCCAGTTCACAGTCGATGGTCCCCACATCAAGACCCTCATCGTGGAACAGGTGTGGGAGCCGAGCACCGAGCTGAATCCGGACGGCAGTCAGGGCCTGGACACGCTCGTGGCGCTTGATTGGTCCTGCCTTCCGGTGTGCAGCGGTGACGTTCTCAATCGCACCGAGAGTGGCTCACCCCTGATTCTGCGGGTCGACGCGGACACCCTTGCGGCACGCAACATCACGTCGGAGACCATCTTCAGCACGTTCACCTGGTCGGCCGGCAGCTTCGGCTTGATGATCAACCAAGAGTTCGAGTTGTTCATTACGAGCTTCTACTACTTGCCGGCACCCCCAGGGTGGTCGTTCGCCGCGGGCGATGCGCCACCCTTCTAGAGGGCCCCAGCAACGGAAACCGGGCCGCGGCGTGGCGCTCAGCCGATGGAGGCCGTCGCGCCGGAATGGGCCCGGGGTTCCCGCAGAGAGTTACTCGGCGGCTGCCTTGGCCTCGGCGCGGGCTGCACGGCGCGCATCGCGCTCCTGAATCTCCTCCTCGGTCTTGTGCGATCCAAGGTAGTAGATGGGACCCAGCTTGCGGAACCACTTGTATGCGGCGCCGTCCTTGCGGGTGCGGCTGCCGAAGTACATGTGGCGGCGGGTTACCTCGCCAAGCCACTCGTCTGAGATGACCAAGTGGCGGTTGGGGTCCTTGTTGAGCAACTCCACCTCGCGCCTGATAGCCTGGGCACCCTCCTCCTGCGTGAGCCCCCTGGCTTCCAGGTCGCTGAGGTGCTGCTTCTCCAAGAGCGCCTCCTCAAGGACCTCCAGCAGGCGGTAGAATAGTTGGCCCCGCTTCTGTGTCTTGACGGGCCGGAAGTGACGCAGCAGCAGCTTGTCATCCGCCTCGATCTTCTGCATGGGGCCGGCGTGGGAGTAGAACATGGTCCGCGTCAGCGTCTCCGGGTCCGGCTCGTCTGCTTGCCTGTGACCCGTCAGGTAGCGTTCCACCAGAACCATGGGGTCGGGGCTCTGGCCCAGCACCTCGATGACCTTGTCGTCGATCTTGGCGCCAGCCAATCCCGCCCGGAGGGTTTGCAGTGCCTGCGTGGCCGGCGTTGCCTCCTCGGGCTCGTGATCGTCGGAGTGGGTTTCCAGTTCCAGGTCGGCTTCCTGAACCAGTTCTTCCGGGATTTCCACCTCGGCAAAGCGGTCCAGCCAGCCATTCACCTCTGCGGCCTCAAGCGCCTGTTCGGGGCCCCGGCGGCCCGCACGCAGGTACGCAGCGGGCATCTTCAGCAGGCGCTCGTCCAAGTCCTCCTTGCGGCGCGTGCGCACCATGTCGGCCATTTCCAGGTACGCCTCGTCGCTGAGGTTGCGGTTGGCGATGGCCACCAGGCGCGTTTTGTCCAGGTGACCCTCCTCCCACAGATCCGCGAAGATAGGCGGCAGGAACAACAGGTTGCGGGCCGAGACGGCCCCGTTGCCGCCGGCCCATTGCTTGGCGCCGCGTGTGTGGCTGAGGCCCTGCTGCGAGCAGAACCGGTTGAACGCCAGGCTCTGGGCGAACGGGTTGTCTAGGTAGGGAACCAGGTGGACGGGGAGTTGGTCCAGGTGGAATTGGATAGCGCGGCTTTCTTCCCGCTCAACGTTGGCCAACTCTGTCTGGATAGCCTTGATGGCACGTTCGATGGCGTCCCTGACGGCGCCCTTGAGCAAGCGGTCCGCCTCCCTCAGCGTTTCTCCCGCACGATCGGCGTGCCGCATCAGCAGCCGGTGCTGGGCAGGGTTCAATCGAGCCAACGGACCCACCCATGCCCTTGGGGTAGAAAAACCACAACCCCCGCGGAAGATGATTTGCCATGCACCCCCTTGTCACGATTCGGCAATGGGTGGTTGCCGTGCCCGGCGGTTCACGATGTTGCTTGATCGGCGAGGCACGTGGGCGCGAACCGGCTGGCCCCCTGGCGGGAACGGCAGGCTCAAGGCCGCCACCCTTGGTGCGGCCCGCATGCAGTCTGCCTTTCGCGACGACCTGTTTGACGGCCACCGCCTCTTCATCACTGGGGGCGCCACGGGGATCGGCTTGGCCATCAGCGAAGGTTTTGCCAGGTTGGGCGCGGATGTCATTATTAGCAGCCGCAAGGAGGAAAACCTCAAGGCGGCGTGCGACCGCCTGGAGGGGCTTGGAAAGGGCACCCCGAGCTACCACGTGGGAGACGTGCGGGACATCGACCGCATGAACGAGATCGGCAAGGCGCTGTTCAAGGATGGCGGCGTTGATACGCTCATCAACTGCGCTGCTGGCAACTTTGTCACGCCCTTTAGCGCCATGAGCGACAACGCCTGGAACTCGGTCATCGACATCGTGCTCAATGGCACGTACAACGTCACCCGCGCCGTGGGCAGCCGCATGCTGGAACAGGGCCGCGAAGGCGCCAACATCCAGAACATCATCGCTGGTTACGCGTGGACCGGGGCACCCATGGTGAGCCACTCGGGCGCCGCCAAGGCAGGCGTTTTGAACCTCACGCGCAGCCTAGCCGTTGAATGGGCGCCCAAGATTCGCTGCAACGCCATCAGCCCCGGCCCCATTGGAGGCACCGAGGGCATGAAGCGCCTGGCCGAGGACTTCGGGCTGGGCGATGCCGCCGCCAAGGCCGTGCCCTTGCAGCGCTTGGGCGACCCGGAAGACATCGCCAATGCATGCATCTTCCTGGCCAGTCCGGCTGCCAAGTACGTGACGGGCGTTGCCCTTTCAGTGGATGGCGGCCAGGACGTTCGCGGCCCCTTCTGGGATCTGTTCAGTGCCCTGCACAGTGAGTAGTTCCCGTTGCGGCTCTCACGGGGCGGGCCGGTAGATCAGCCAATGGCGTGGCTGCGTTGGTCGCCACGCAGTGGGCGGTTGCCTGTGCGTGCGTGAGCCAATCGTACTCGACCACCAGCACGGCTGCCCAAGCGGTCCAATCAACGGTGCGCGCGGCCACGCACAGGGATTCCTGGCTCGGCGACAAATCAGCGCACGGCGTGTAGGGGGCTGGCCCGTGTTCTGCCGCAGTCAGTGGCCATGCCACGAGCAAGACGACGGCCCCCAGGCTACCCCAAATGCGTTTTCCAACCATACAGCGCCGGGTGCAGCAGCAGCCCCATTATTGACTCATGTGGATGGAGAGGCAACGCCGGCGGGGTCGGCGCGGCTGTCGCGGAAAAGTGGGGTAAGGTTGCGATGGACCTAGATGCAGGTGGCCACGCGGATGATGGGTTCCTCGAAGACGGCGCAGAACACCGGCGGGAGGACGATGCCAAGGGCGATCCCAACGACTGCCCAGGTGAGGTCAAGCCCCCATGTTACCCAGTCGACCTCGGAGTAGGCGACGGCCAACCAAACCGACCACGCCGCCGCCCAATTGGCTAGGCATACGCTCTCGGCGATGATGGGCTGGGAGGCACAGGCGCTGTTGCTGGGGGCCGGGCCGTGGCTGGCGCTTGCGGGTGTCGCCACCGCGGCAAAACCGAGGATCGCCAAAGCTAGTATTGCTGCAATTTTCTTCATTATCAACCACCGGGTAAATAACCCAATGGGACTATCTTGCAGTGGCCAAAATGTCTGTGGCTAATTGCGAAACGGTTCCCGTCTGACTAGGCAGATCGGTTCCGTCAGCCCTGGGTCGGCATCCAGACGCCGATGTCCTCGGGCGTCAGGAGTGGCTGGCCACCTGTTTGGCGAACGTACTCGGGGTGGCTGATCACGTCATGGGACTGGGCGCGCGTGTTGCTCCAAGTGGCGTGCAGGTAGCCCTGGGCGTCGATGGTGGTCTCGAAGAAATCGCCCAGCCGCCGGTCGCCGGCATCGTTGCCCGTCATGGAGAGGACCTGACAGCTTGTGCCGTTCTGGCAAATGGGCCCCGTGTGGATCGGTTCAGGCGTCAGCTGGCGCACGACCACGGATGGGGCGCCGGTGGCGTCGTACACGAACGCCGTGAAGACGTACCAGTTGCC
>JBFJVP010000263.1:0-4646 GCA_041624075.1 Thermoplasmatota archaeon
GCCAACTTCCTGAGCGTGAAGGGCCCCGAGGTCCTGAGCAAATGGGTCGGCGAATCCGAGAAGGCGGTCCGGGAGATCTTCAAGAAGGCCAAGCAGAGCAGCCCCAGCATCGTCTTCCTCGACGAGATCGACGCCATCGCTCCCCGGCGCGGCGTCTACGAGGGCAGCCACGTCACGGAATCCATTGTCAACCAGCTCTTGACGAGCATCGACGGCATGGAGTCCATGGAGGG
Source organism: Thermoplasmatota archaeon (assembly GCA_041624075.1). Taxonomy (GTDB): domain Archaea; phylum Thermoplasmatota; class E2; order JACPAO01; family JAHFTW01; genus JBFJVP01. Next base: position 234 of record JBFJVP010000263.1, read on the forward strand.
CGTCGTGATCATCGGCGCCACCAACCGTCCCGACATCCTGGACACGGGCCTGATGCGCGCCGGCCGCTTCGACCGGCTCATCAAGGTCACCGCGCCCGATGAGGAGGCCCGTCGCGCCATCCTGGACGTGCACGCCAGCCGCATGCCGCTGGGCAAGGATGTGGACCTGGATGACATCGCCAAGCTCACCAAGGGCTACGTTGGCGCCGACCTGGAGGCCCTGTGCCGCGAGGCAGCCATCGTTGCCCTGCGCGAGGACAAGAAGGCGCGCACGGTCGGCAAGAACCACTTCGAGGAGGCTCTGCGCACCGTTCGCAACTCCGTCACGGAAGAGATCATCAAGTACTACGACCGGATGGCCGAGCAACTTGGCCAGACTGCCGTGAAGAAGATCGCGACCGGTGGCTCGGGCGGCATGGAGTTCCTCTAGTCTGCGACGCAGGCAGCCAAACCTGCCAAAACGCCAAACCTGCCATGCCGGCTGCACCTGGCGCCCTGGGCCGTGAGCCCGGATCGCCAGTGGCAACCGGCATGGCGGCGCAAGCCAACGGGCCCAAGCTGCGCGTACTCCTCTACCAAGCCTCCGTCGGCGCAGCGGTTTTGAGCTCGCACCGATCCTGTCCGGCTGATGATCCTGCGGTTGGCCGTCGCGGCCTGTCTACTGCTTTCCGGATGCCTGGGCGACGAAGCCGTTGTTGACGCGGCGCCGGAAGAAGCCAGTGCGGCCGAAGAGCCGTTCCTACTGGAGTGGAACGGGTACGTCGCACATGGGATGGTGGACGTGTTCATGCACGTCCAGCCCACCGAGCCGCTGCTTTACGCGGTGCAGCCGGCGGGCTTCAGCATGGAGATCCCCGATCAGCCGGAGGCCATCGAAGTGCAGGTTGCCTGGGATGGTGACGCCGGATTCTACCTGCACCCGCACTACGTCGTCGAGGAGGAACCCGCCATGGGTGGCACCACGACCTACTACGGTTACTTCTCCGACCTCTTCGAAACCAGTCCCGGTTGCATCCGAATCCCGGCGGATGACATGGCGGCGGGAACGTGGCAGATGATGATCCACCCGACCAGCAACACCGTGGATACCGACTTTACCATCACCGTCGGCATCGTGGGCGCGCAGGGGAAGGTGCTGCCAGAGATGCACGGCCACCGGTTCGACGGCGAGACGGATCTGCAGGACCACGGCTGGGAGCCGTGCCAGTTGCTGGGCTAGTGCGCCCGTCGCAGGTCGCCGGGCCCGGCCACCCGGGGGCGACTTTCGATGCCCTTTTCCCTTGATCCCTCCTGTTGCAAGCGGGAGCACTCACATGAAGGTCATGGAATCGCAGCTGCGAGGCAAGACCGTGATGAGCGACGAGGGCGGCTACATGGGCGTCCTTCGCAACATCACTGCGAACGTGGAAACCGGCGACCTGGCGTCGATCTTGGTCGAGCCAGCCGAGGAAATCGATCCGCGCCTGTACCCCCAGGATGCTGGCGGGCACATCGTGTTCCCGTTCAACTCAATTCGTTCGGTGCGGGACGTCGTCGTCGTGGCCCTGAACTAGGGACGCTAGGCGGAAACGGTCACCGTTAAGGGAAGTGCCAGGGCCACACCGGCCGTTTCCATCCAGACGATCAGGTTGAGCGTGGCGTGGCCTTCGATGCCGGCGCTGCGCCCCGCGATCTGGACGCCGGCTGGTCCCAGCGGCACGGGGTCGCCCATGATCTGTGGGGCTGCGTCCAGGTGCCAGAGAACCTGGGGGTGCGGCCGGGGGTCCAGCAAATCCCAGTTGACGATGCCGCGAAAGTCACTGCTTGTTTGAGCGGATGCGAGTTGCAGGCGCACGCTCCATGCAGGGCCGTCGACTGGTGGGGCATCAAGCGTGAAGCAGGGTCGGAGCCGTTGGGCTCGGCCTTCAAGGTGGGCATGCAGGCGGTGGCCGTCCACTTGGCAATGGGAATCCTTGCTGCTGGGGCTGGAGGGTCCGCTGTGGGCGGCAACGGTGGATGCTACGTGTTGGCTCACTTCGACGGCGGCATGGCTGGCGGGTGCCATGACGAGGGCCACGAGGAGGGCGGTGGCCAAGCTGAGTGGAAGGGGGCGAAGGGGTCCCGCCGGGGCAAGCCGGGGCCTGCCTACGGTGTTGGACGGGACGGGTGGGGACATGGTGATCACTGTGGGCTCAATTGGAACTGCAAGTCCAGGGCGCCCAGGCGGCCGGGTGGGGTGCCGTCTGCCACCAGCAGGGCGACGTGCAGGTCGTACGTGGTGCCGGCGGGCAGGGCGAAGGTGGTGCTGGTGTGGTTGTGGGCATCCCATGTGGCCACGAGGGAGCCTGCGGAGTCGGTCAGGGTCCACGTGAAGTGGGTCATGGCCTGTGGGGGCGCCGCGCTGCGGGACAGGGTGATGCTGTAGTCGGTGTCGCTGTCGGTGTTGCTCAGGCGCAGGAGGTTGGTCATCTGCAGGCTGGCGGCGCCGGGCACGCCGTACAGGGTGAGGCTGGCGCTGGTGGCGCTTGCTCCGAGTTGCAGGCTGGCAAAGCCGGCGGTGGCGATCTGGTGGTAGTCGGTTCCCTGGGCGAAGATGACGTCTGGGTCGGCGGCCATGGTGGTGGTGGCGACGTCCTGGCGCAACAGCAGGGCGGCGGCGACGCCGGTGGTCACAAGCAGGGCCGCGATCAGGCCCGTCTGGAGCTTGTGGCGAGCCATCCAGGTGGCTGCGCGCTTTTTCCTGGGGCGGGCGTCGGGGTTCTTGGTGATGAGGCCCATGAGAGGACAATCGGGCCTCCGCACCTATTTGGCCCGGTCCCAAAAGGTTGATATAATTAAGTTCGAAGGTGCGCAATTCACCTCGGTGCCGGTGGCCTGATCTCCCCGGGCCGTTTTGCCGGCAAGGAAAAACCGGCCTGGTGCTTCCAGCTTACAGGCGCCTTGGGGAACTCGCGGCGGCGCCTGGGGTCCAACCGGACATCCATGGCTCGGGCTCGCAGACTGCGACATGGCAAGCCCAAACTCGAACATGTTAGGGAAAGCGTAACCTGGCCGAGTCTGCAAGACGATATGGTTTTCTGCGCAAGCCAGGATGCCGCGAGCCACGTGCGGCCCCTCGCGGTGGCACGCGCCCTTAGGAGTCCGAATCCATGGTCCTCTTCGTCGACAAGGCAGCCGTTCTGGGAGCAGGCGTCATGGGCGCCCGTATCGCTGAGGTACTGGCACTCAATGGCACAAAGGTCGTGCTACGAGACATCAACGATGAAGCGCTACAGCGCGGCATGAAAACCATCACCGATGACCTGGATGGTTTGGTCCAGTTCCACGCCGGGAAGGCCGACAAGGCGATCGCGGACTTCGAGAAGAAGACCCGCGTCGAATTGACCGACGAGCAGAAAGCCACCGTCACGGAGAACCTGAAGCCCACCTACACGGAGGAGCGCAAGCAGCAGATTCTCAGCAAGATCACCGCCACGACCGACATCAACGATGTCGCCGACGTGGACCTGGTCATCGAGGCGGCCCCCGAAAACCTGCCCCTCAAGAAGAAGATCTTCGAGGAACTGCTGAGTGTCCTCAACGACCACGCCGTCATCGCCTCGAACACCAGCACCCTGCCCATCACCGAGATCGCCTCGGCGCTGCCACAGGAACGACGCGGCAAGTTCCTCGGCGTCCACTTCTTCAACCCGCCAACGCAACTGCCACTCATCGAGATCATCCCCGGCTTCCAGACCCGCTCCGACGTCGTCGAGGACTTGGTCAACTTCTTTGCGCCCATGCGCAACTTCCGATTCCCCATGGTTCCCATCCAGGTCAAGGAAGGCCCCGGGTTCCTGGTCAACCGCATCCTCATTCCGATGCTGAACGAAACGCTTGCCTGCTACGAGGAAGGCGTCGCCAGCCCCAAGGACATCGACCTGGCCATGCAAGCCGGTGCTGGCATGCCCATGGGTCCCCTGGCGCTCATGGACCTCATCGGAATCGACACCCTGCATGACGTGGCCGATTCCATCATCACCACTTACGGTACTTACGCAGCCGACCCGAACAAGGCCAAGCGCGTCCTGCGCAACCTGGTCCTTGCCGGGCGCCTGGGTCAGAAGAGCGGCCGTGGCTTCCACGACTACTCTTCGGGATACTAACGACAACGTCAAGCGACGTCACAAGGAGACATCAACATGGGAGAACTCGTCAAGGTCAAGATCGACAACAAGACCGCCATCGTCACCCTGGACCACCCCCCGGTGAACGCCCTATCGCCCGGTGTACTGAAGGAGCTCAAGCAGACCTTCGAGGAACTGCTGAGTGTCCTCAACGACCACGCCGTCATCGCCTCGAACACCAGCACCCTGCCCATCACAGAGATCGCCTCGGCGCTGCCACAGGAACGGCGCGGCAAGTTCCTCGGCGTCCACTTCTTCAACCCGCCAA
>JBFJVP010000264.1:0-4645 GCA_041624075.1 Thermoplasmatota archaeon
CTGGGAATCGTACCTGCACTACGGTGACTACAACATCCGTGTCCTGCTCGATCCTGCAAATGCGGTGGCGGAACTGGACGAAGGCAACAACGAGGGCACGGCGACCATCGCCAAGCCGGTGACCCTTGCCGGCAACAGCGTCGATACGAGTGGCCTCTAGCCGCACAGGGAAGGCTCCGCTTGAGGCTGTGACACTTGGTGGCGCCGTTGGAGCCATCATGCGAGTCGTGGTGCTGGCAGCCGGGCCTGCAACCGAGCCTGCAGCCGCCTAAACGCCTGCGGCCCGTCGGGAGCAGGGTTGATGGATTGGCCACTGGCCACGCCTCACCGCAGGCTGCTGCGGTGCGGCGCCATCGCTCAACCAAGCCGTCACATCAACAAAAATGGGAAAACAAGAAGGAAGAGGGCACCAGGAGGTTTACTCCTGCTTCGCCAGGTTCTCGAAGTAGTCAGCCACCGGCTTGCTGCCGGCCTTGCTGACCTTCAGGTTGAGTTGAACGATGGCGTCACTGACCGTGTTGCCACGAACCGACTTGCGCTTGCGCTTGCCAGGAGCGTTCTTCGGGTGGAAGCCCGTCGAGTCCGTCAGCAACAAGCGGCGGCGGACCGTGCCCTCGAAGTCCTTGCGCATCGGGAAGCCGGCAAAGTCGGTTCCACCCGTGATCGTGAGCTTGTAGCCAGGCAAGTTGACGTTGATGCCGTCAATGCTGTCGCCGATCTTCTTGCCGATCATGTTCTGGGCGTGGTGCCCGGTGATCTCGAAGTTGTAGCTCTTGCCGGTGGCAGGGTCGCTGATGACGACCTTGAATGTAGCCATGTGTGGTTTCTCCTGCTTCCGGTATGCCGAGCACCGCGGCCGGAGCCGCCGCCTCAGGTCACCACTGGGGGCTTCGGAAGCAGTTGGGCGACCCTGGCTCGCCTAAAAAGGCTGTGGCGCGCCTGGCCCGGCGACCGATCGGCCACGGCCTGGGCCGCTGGTACCGCCGGCGTCGCTTGACGTGCTTGGGCCTAGGGCCAGATGGCCGTCAATGAGTAGGGTGTCTCCGGAATCAACGTGGCCGTCGTGGAGAACGAGATGTTGGACACGTAGTTGTGCTGCAACACCTGAACGGTCCACCAGCCGGGGGTCGGGTTGCTGATGGTACAGCCATGGTCGTTTCCTGCCCCGGCAGAGTGGCACGGCCACGGCGGGTTGTCGGAAGGCAGGCCCGGTCCAATGCGCAGATCCACGTCGTCGGCGCAGGGGCCCGTGCAATCCGGTCCATCCAGAACCACTTGCAGGACCGGTACGCCGCTGGGAACGTGCACCTTGTATGTCTTGCTGGCCGCCAGCGAGAGAACGGTGATGGAGTCCGCCTTCGGGACGCCCTTGAACAGATTCGGCGTGCCGGGGTCGGGATCGGTGCCACCGCCGGGGCCGCCAACGAGGCTAATGGTCTGCGTAGAGGCGGCCGTGCGGCCATTGGAGGCCGTCACGCTAAGCGTGACCGTGTAGGATCCGCCATCCAGGTACGTGTGGCTGGCCGTGACCGGGCCACTGGTGGTGTCCCCATCGCCCCAGATCCAATCGTAGCCCGTAATCGACTCGCCAGCCGGTGCACCACTGCAACTGGCATCCACGCTGGCAACCAGTCCCGATGTGCTGATCGTGAAGCAGGCACTCGGCGGGTCCGGCAGGCCATCGCGTGCGGCCAATACCGCTGCGTAGGCGTCCACCAAGCCATAGCCCCAGCCATTGTTCCAGGGAAGACCGAACTTGCCGGTGGCCGTGGACTGTACCGCCTCCCGCTCGGCCGCCGTCTTGTAGCTCGCGGTCAACTGCAACATGTCGCGAACGGGAACCGCGCCTACATCGCCCATTGCCTCATTGCTGCCCGCGTCGATGGGAGCCATCGCCGGGTTGGCTTGCAGCATCAGCGCCACGACGCCTGCCACCATCGGGGTGGCCATACTGGTGCCGTCCTGGGCGAATGAACCAATGCCGGTGCCCACGAGGGCTGCCTCGATACCGGTGCCGTAGGCGGCGATATCGGGGCGCAGCTCGTCCAACGCGTCCGCATCCGAATCCGTGGCACGGGGCCCGCGGCTGGAGAAGCCCGACAGGGTGTCATCGTCGCGGCTGACACTGTTTCGATTGTTGGCACTCGCCACCAAGATCGCGCCCTCGGCGGCGTTATCAATTCCGCCCGCCGCCGAGCCATCGTTGCCAGCCGCAATCACCGGAACCACACCTGAGCGCGCCAAGTCCGTGACCTTGCGGTTGATGCTGCTGGTAGGATCGGGACTAATGGAAATCGACATGGATGCCACATCGATCGTGTCCTCTCCCGGGTCGCCGAAGCACGTGTTGCCTTCGTTGAAGTCCATGATCCAGTCAAGCGCCAGGCTAACGCCGGGAATCCACATGGGCTGCGTGACCGGCACGTCGCCCAGGGAAATGTCCACCAGGCGAGCTTGCGGAGCCGCGCCGTTTGCCGGTTGGCCGGCGTCGGTGCCGGCGGCAATGCCCGCCACATGGGTGCCGTGAGAAATGTTGTCGACAGGGTCAATGCAGCCAGCAGCCACGAACCCATCACTGGTGTCGACGCCCCCCCACACGATGTCGCCCGTGGATGGATCGATGCGGTGAACCAGCTTTGGATCAAAGGTCGCCGGATTGTCGTCCAAGTCGTCCAGTGACAGGTGGGTGTTGTCAATGCCCGTGTCCAGGATGGCAATCACCTGCCCCTCACCGCGCAGACCCAGGGTCTCGTGGACGGACAGGCCATGGTCCAGGCCCGGCGTCGAAACCACCCCGGCAGACGCCTCTACGCGCAAGCCTGGAATCGCAGTCGCCAAGGCAAGCCGACTCTCCTCGATGCGCTCAATGGCAACGACGCCCGGCAGCCCGGCTGCCGTGCCGGCGGCTGCCTGGGGCAGGTACGCCTGGACGTCGTCCCAGTGATGGAAGCGGTACGTCTTGGGCGCCCCAAGAGCTTGAAGGGCCAACTCGTCGGCTGGCGTCGTGGCCCGGTCGTAGTGCACGTGCACCAGCACCAGTCCATCCTGGGTTGCGCCCCGAGCGATCCGGTCGTCCACGCGATCTCCATCCGCGTCGTGGCGCCACGAGGCCAACCAGAGCACGTTCTCGTGCACGGCTCCCCCGGCCGGCCCAATGGAACCCGCCAGGCCAAGAGACCCGCCAAGTAGCAATCCCACCAGCAGTACCGTTGAAACGGAGCGCGCCGCGAACCTTGTCGAACCACCCTTCATGCTGAACCCACCACCCCGGTGGAGAGATGAGCCGCCGAAAAGCGTTGCCGCCAAGGCACATGGCGCGGGCGACGGGGATTCGCATCTGCAACGCCAGGGTTCAACCCGTCCGGGCAACACTCGCCAAGGCGGCTGCGCTCAGCGGTCGCTTTGGAAGGATGCCCCTTGCCGCGGCCCGGGAACCGTGGGACGCCCCTGGGCCCGAAAGCCCAGGGATGAACGAGCGGTGAAACTAGTTCAGGTCGTCGCGGGTGAGAATCTCAACCGTGTCGGGCACCTTGGTCACGTTGCCCATCTTGACGCCAACCACGGTGGCGATCTTCTTGTCCGCCGCGATGTCCAGCAAGCGCTGCGTGATGACACCATCAAAGACAACGGCCGCGACCTTGTCCTTGCCGCTCTTGAGCGTGTCAGCCAACTCACGAACCGCCAAGTCCTTCTTCAGCGTCTCGCCCTTGTCGTCCAAGAGAAGCGCCTTCAGGCTACCAGACAACTCGGTCAAGGCCTCGCGGAAGCCAGCTCGGGGATCAGCCACCTTGGTCTTGCGCGGCTTGGGCTTGGGAGCCTCCTTCTTCGCGGGCTCCGGCGCAGCCTCCTCCTTGTCTTCAGGGGCATCGTCCTTGTCGCCACCACGGCGACCGCGACCACGGCGCCCACGGGGCTTGCTGTCCGACTCCTGGCGAGCCGGAGCAGCCTCCGCCTTGGCACCGCCCTGTGAACCCGCCTCCTCCTTGCGGCGAATCACGATGCCCATCTGGCTGACGAACTGCTCGGCGGTCAGCTTGTTCTTCAAGCACTTCATCACGAGCTTGTGGGGAATCTCCTCCACCTCGCGGGTGGGAGGAGCGCGGGCGACGAAATCCACGTCGCACGTCTCCAACAACTCGCGGGCAATCAACTCGCCGCCGCGGTCGCCGTCCACGAAGGCAATCGTGGTCTTCTCACGGGACAACTCCTTGATCGGATCAGGGATGTTGGTGCCCTCAACGCCAATGGCGTTCTTGATGCCGTGCTTGAGCAGGTTCATCACATCGTTGCGGCCCTCGACCAAGATGATCGTCTCGCTGGACGCAATGTTGGGGCCACACGGCAACTTCGTACCGGGGAAGTGCTGAATCTCACTCACCTGGACTGCAGATCGCACCTCGTCACTGATCTTCGTCGAGTCCTGGGTGACATCGGCGTTCATCGTGGACAGTAGCGCCTTGGCACGGTCAATGACCTGCTTGCGCTTGGCCACGCGCGTATCCTCCACGCGCTCAACACGGATGATCGCCTTGCAGGGACCGATGCGGTCAATGGACTCGATGCCGGCCGCCAGGATGGCAGACTCCACCTTGTCCATGGCCGACGGCAGCAAGATCTTGCCGTTCGTCTTGCCACCCTTCTGGTC
>JBFJVP010000265.1:0-4627 GCA_041624075.1 Thermoplasmatota archaeon
CCTAGAGCCCACAACCAAGTGACGCTGGTGGTGGCCGTGAACAGACATAAGACAAGAATCGTCTCATGGAGCCACAAAGGCATGTCGCCCACGTCGGGGCGCGAGCCAGTCCGGCCGCTCACAGGAAACCTCCAGCCGCTGCCAGGAAGCTGTGGATGCCGCCGCCCAGTTCGCCCTCGAGGGTGAAGCCTTCAACCGAGAGCCCAAGCAGCGTGACCCTTGCCTTTCCTTCTTCGCCGACGAAGCTCATTGTGATGGGGCCCCCGACGGTGACTTGGCCTTGGCCGTTGCTTTCAATCTGCAAGGAAGTGGTGCCGCTGTATGGCACGGCGCATTCGAAGGCGAGCTTGCCCAGTTCCGTCAGGTAGAGCGCCCCCAAGTTGGTTTCTCCGATGGTGTGCACGCTACCGAAAACACTAGCTGGCAAGGATTTGTCCAAAGAGACTGACACAGTAATGGTTGCGGTTGCGCTGCCCAGCGGCACATCCGCCATGTTGTTGTGGAGATCCCATGCGGCAGTCCGAGCGGCTCGGTCCTTTTCTTGGTAGTCCTCTTGTTGAGCATAGTAGCCGTAATGGGGCGGGGCGGTTTGGTATGGCAGCGTAGGCAGCGTTCGGGCGTGCTTTGCCCGGATTGGCACCACGCGCGGCGGCGTTTGTGCTGAAGCCCCTTTCTTCATATCCACAGTTTTATGGCTACGCCCAGACTGCCTGGGCTGTGCGCAAGATAATCGTAATCCTGATGATGCTGGCACCTCTGGGCGCCGGCTGCACTAGCTCCCCGCCCGAGGATACAGATGTCCTGGAGGTCCAGCCTTCGACCGTTTGCATCACGGAGCAGGCTGCGCAGGACGCCTTTAACCGAACGGCGGCATGGTTTGCTGGCTTCCCGTCATCAATCGGCGAAGACGCACTGAGCTTTGCTCTAGATGGCACAATCAGGGGAGGACTGGCGATGGTGCGCGTTGATTCTGACCCGCAGGCCGACCTCTTCGCGTTTGATGTCGAAACAAAGGACATTGACCTGCATGAACGCTATGCTGGCACGCAATACACGAGCGATGCTGGTGGCAGCCTCGGCAAAGGGCGTGACATGAACCCGGCAGGCAGTGACGAGTTGGCCCGCCAGGCCATGCTGTCCCAGGGGCAGGTGGCGGGCTTCGACCTGGAACCGGTGGCGGTTGCCCTCGGCGAGTGGTCGACGTTCCAATGGGATTGCGCGGCGGACGACCCGCAGGTGATCGAGGCCAGCCGCGGTGCGGTGGGCGAAGATCGCGCCGTGCTGCGGTTCCCCGTCAACGATACGCTGCCCTTGTCGCTGCGCTGGGAGCGCCCCCTGCGATCGACGATGTGGCTGCTGGAGGTCGAACCGTTCAATGGAACCACGGACATCGATGCGGCTCTGCCCGCTCTGCCGGCGCGGCTGGAAGTGGAGGAGAATCCCGACGATCCGACGGAGTGCTTCCAGGGTGGCGCCTGTTTGAAGCTGCGGGCGGCGCCCGGCACCGCGTGGGTGCCGCTTCAGGACTTGAGCATCGAGGTTTGGCGCAACGACCAGATGGCCGCCAAGATGGCGCTTCGGGACGGCGAGTACAAGGGCCATGTGGCCGCCATCGAGTTTTACGACGAGGACTTCAACGACTTCTGGAGTCCGGGGGACACGTTGATGGTGGACCTGCGGCCCAACATGGGCGCGTGGATCCAGGACCGCTGGACCGGTTCACCGGCGTACGTGTTGGCGGAGGAGGGCAATTAGCCCAATCAACCCGACTCGCCCACGTCCGGGGTGCCCGACACGTTGCCGCCTGCGGCCGGGCCTTGTTGCGCCATGCGGCGTGCCTGGGCCAAGGCGATGGCTAGCAGTGCGCCGATAGCCAGGAAGGCGATGAGCGCCTGGTTTGGGATACTCAGGCCCGCCACGCGGTACATCACGACGCTACAGGCACCGACGACGCATTGGCCGCCCTCCAGTTCGGGGCGCAATTGGATGAGGCTGTGGTACCCCGCCAGCAGGGCGCCGGGAACGGCGAAGCCCAAGGCCAGTCGGGTGGCGGTGTGGTCCTGGCGGAGGTAGGCGATCGCCAGGATGGCGGTCAGCGGGTACATCAGGATGCGTTGGTACCAGCACATTTCGCAGGGGGGCAAGCCGAGGCCGTTGATGCCCAGAAAACCAACGCCACTGTAGCTGAGGCTGCCGAGGGTGGCTACCAGACTGATGCCCCAGGCGGCGAGAATCAGGTTGGCTGGCTCAAGCTTCACCCAGTGCCTCCTGGATGGCTGCATCGATGGCGTCGTGCTCGTGACCGTTGAACACCTGGCTCCCGACCTGCACCGACGGCGTGCTGCTGGCTCCGGAGACCTTCAAGTCAGCGAGGTTGTTGTCGACGCGTGCTGTGCCGCGTGGCACGTCTTCCATGCAGGAATCGTAGCTGTCAGCATTGACTTCCAAGGCGAGGGCTGCCGCGCGTAGTGCGGTGGGCGTGGGTTGCCCGCCGTCTGCCTGGATCTGGTAGATGGTGTGGTCGAAGTCCAGCCAGGACTGCGGGTTGGCATCGAACGCGCAGGCGCTGGCTCGGGCGGCGCTCATGCTGTGGGGGCCGACGAAGGCGACGTGGCGCCATACCAGTTGGATCTTGTCGGTCGCAACCCAGTTGTCGTAGAGCTGCTTGAAGCCGGGTCCCAGGGAGTAGTCGCGGCAGTGGGAGCACTGGTAGTCCTCGTAGAGGTAGACGGTGAGGTCGCCGCCTCCGAGGTGCGGATCCGCAGCCAGGTCGGCCGGTTGCTCACGCTCGCCGGAGTTGAGCAGGACGATCACCAAGCCGACCGCCAGGAGGGCGACGCCGACCAGAACCCAGGCACGGGAGTTGGTTGCCATGCTGCGGGACCCGGACCCGATGCTTTAAATCCTGACCAGGCGCAGGAACCGGCGCCGTGGGGCCGGGGGCGTGGACCCCGAGTTCAGGTCGATGGTGATTAGGCAAGGGCTGCGGGAAGCTTGTCCAGGCAGCCCAGCCAGCCTTCCTCGTGGTTGCTGCGGGATTCGGCGTCAGGGAAGCCCTTGTGGACGAAGCGCATGTGGGTCTTGCCGCCATCCTCCTTCAGATCGACGGTGCAGACGGTGTCCTTGGGCAGGGGCACTTGCTTCCAGTTGAACGTGAAGGCGAGGTGGGTGTGTGGCTGGACGGCCGTGTAGGTCCCGAAACAGGTGTATTCGCCGTCGTCGCCGATCATGGTGATGGCGTAGTCGCCGCCGACGCGGGCGTCGACGTGGCCGATGTTGATGCCCATGGGGCCGGGGGCGAACCATTTGGCTAGCACGTCGGGCGTCGTCCAGGCTTCGAAGACCTTCTGGATGGGGGCGTTAAGGGTTCGTTCAAAGACCAGGTCGGGGATGGTGGTGGTTTGGCTCATGGTTGTTCCTCTTGTTCGAGCAGGTTCTGGAGCGCGTCGAGGCGTTGGTCCCAGAAGCGGCGGTAGCCGTCCAGCCAGGCGGTTGCGGCCCCGAGGGGGGCTGCGCGCAGGCGAACGTGCCGGGTTCGGCCGTGTTTTCGGGTGGTCACGAGTCCCGCCTCTTCGAGAACACGGATGTGCTTCAGGATGGCTGGCAGGCTAACGGGGAAGGGTTCGGCCAGTTCGCTGACGGTGGCCTCCTGGCGCTGGAGCCGGGCGAGCATGGCGCGGCGCGTGGGGTCGGCCAGTGCGGCGAAGCAGGCGTCGAGAGGACCCAGGCTTTGGTTAACCAACAGGTTTGGTATGGGCGGACGTTTTACTTAACCATTTGGTTGAGTGTTGCCCAGTTTATTGGTGCAGGTTGCGTTGCCAAGGCAAACTCCGCTTGCGCAGCACGACTGTGAAGACGAGCACAGCAAGCGCCAAGGAAGCAACATTGAATGCCACACCCAACCATTTCCAATTCGCACCCCAAAAGGCTGGACCCGGCGCCGCCAAGAGAGTGAATCCACACAACAAGACCACGAGATCCACAAACCAACCAGGCACGCCATCCAACGACCAAGACGAAGCGGGCCCATCAGGCATTAGACCACCACACCGAGGGTACCGATCGCGCTGTGTAGTCCACCACCTAATTCGCCATCAAGCGTGAATCCATCAAGCGACAGGCCCAGAATGGACACCTTTGCCTTGCCCTCAAAACCGGCAAACGTCAAGGTCGTCGGATCACCGACCGACAACTGACCAATGCCGTCGCTCTCAATAGTCAATGCGCCGCTGGACCCATTACATGGCACCACGCATTCAAGGGCAAGGTTGCCCAGGGCGGTGACATAAAGAGTCCCCAAATTCGTTTCGCCCAGAGCATGGACTTTTCCGAACACACTGGCAGGCAAAGCCCGACTAAGAGATAACAACACCGAAATATCGGCATGAGCCGGCCCTAGGGGGACGTCAGCCATCTCGTTGTGTGTGCCCCAAGCCGCGTTGCGGGCCTCCCGATCCTTTTCCTGGTAGTCTTCCTGCTGATAATTATAGCCGATATGAGGAGGAACCGTTGAATAGGACGGATGTGGCAAAGAGACCGGATCATCTAGTCGAAGGCTACTCGCCACAAACGGCATGCTTCCCTGCCATGAGGCGTCCGTCCAAGTGTTCGTGTAGGAACCCCGCGC
>JBFJVP010000266.1:0-4626 GCA_041624075.1 Thermoplasmatota archaeon
AACCAACTAGGCCACTTCCCCAACTGGAGCCGCGAAGCGGGTTCAGTTGCCCGAGCGCAGCGAGGGAGACCCTGAGGTGCGCGGCGGGGCCGCGTGCCTTAGGGGTGCGAATGAGGAGCCGCGAAGCGGGTTTTGGTGCCCGAGCGCAGCGAGAGATCCTGAGGTGCGCGGCGGGGCCGCGTGTCTCAGGGTCGTGTTTGCGAATGAGCCGTCGCGTGGCGACGTTCAAAATAGGGGCGGCGCCGGCGTCCGATGGACGCGCTCTTGCGCCGTCAAAAAAATGGAGCGAGAGGGATTTGAACCCCCGGCCTCTTCCATGCCAAGGAAGCGATCTTCCAACTGATCTATCGCCCCGAACCGTTTTCCCCGAGGCAGAACCCTGCTCGTCCCCGGGGGCGAAGCGGCCCAAAGTGGGGCCCTATTTGACCCCTTCGGGTCGCTCTCAGCGCTTCCGGGTTTCACCCGGCCCGGGCGGCCACCCGTGCCGCCTCGGCTGCGGCCTCCTTTTGCCGGACTGCGGCCTGGATCTGGTCAATGTTTTGGGCGATGATCTGCTTGACGATGGCGTCCATGCGCGGGTCGCGCAAGAGGTCAATCATGACGCGCTGGGTGACCTTGCTGGCCAATGCCACGACATCGTCGAAGAAGGGCATGCGGCGCACGCGGCCCACGCGCGGGTCGTCGCCCACCTTCTCCACGATGATTTCCAGCATTTCATCGCCGTGTTGCTCCAGGGCGTCGGCCAAGTTATGGGTGTAGGCTCCCTTGGCCATCACGCTGGCCGTCTCATCCAGTACTCGCAGCGTGATGGCGCCGCTGATGGTGTCGACGATGATTCCCTTGAAGCGCCGGATCAGGCGGTAGGTGAACTCCTCGCCGAAGGCGCGGTCGGCGGCGCGGCCGAAGCGGCTCAGGATGACGACGATGCGGATGACCCTGAACAGCCTGAAGCCACGCACGGCGGGGTGGCTGACGGGCACCATGCCCAGGAGGTCGTACCAGTTGCGGGCCACGAAGGCCTTCTTGTTGTCGGCACGTGCAAGCCGCAACAGGTATTCGGTTGCAAAAATCGCAATGATCGCATAGTCTGCCAGGATGATTTGGCGCCGCTGCTCGGGGGTGGGGTTTCCCCATGTTTCGTAGGCGATGAGGCCAACCGAAAGGATGGCCAGGCCCAGCATGAGCCAATCGGTGGGGGTGACCTTGCCGCGTCCGGCCATGGCTGGCAAACCCAAACACTGCATCAAAGCGGCTTCGTTCACGTTGCACGCCGCGGCTCGGGGTCGCAGGTGGGGCTCCAGGTACTCGTCTCCGCATGGCTATCTCGCCTCAACCATCGGCCTCAGTATCATAAAGAAAGTCGTTAGTTAAGAAGGGGTCGTGCCGTACGCAAAACGGGATAATCATTAGACAAGGTGGTGCACAATGCTACGGCAGATTCTAATTTTCTTGGTAATCGGCGCGC
The DNA here is from genome assembly GCA_041624075.1 of Thermoplasmatota archaeon. GTDB lineage: Archaea > Thermoplasmatota > E2 > JACPAO01 > JAHFTW01 > JBFJVP01. The sequence goes on from JBFJVP010000266.1 coordinate 1,466, forward strand.
TCCTGGCTCCCGCTCCCACCATGGGCGATGCGGGCCGCACGGAAACTCAAACCTACATCGCAGGAGCGTTCGGTGCCGTCGCATCACCATGGTGCTACGCAAACGGGCTCACTCCCGTTGCACAAAACGTCGGCGGCGGCTGCTTCGATGTCCGCCCCACCGAGTCCCTCGTGACTCTGCGCGTGACCGACTTCGTACTCGGCGATGTGGGCTACATGTTCCGCTTCGTTTCCCTACAGAACGACGCCAGCCTTGGACCATGGCAACTCGCATGCGGCACCCACACCTTCGCCCTGCCCGCCGGCGTTAACAAGATCGATGTCGCCCCCCTGAACTCGGGCGCCAGTCCCAGCGCTTCGCCTGACGGCACCGCCGACGCGTGCGGCGTGCCCAGCAACTGGGGCCAGATCACCGCCGTCTTCAGCTAGACTCGGCGTCGTCCTTTCCTCTTCTCCTCGCTTTTTGGCTACCTATCGTGGCCGCAACATCATCTTGCCAGACTCAGCGCCGGCGCCCGCGAGAACTCGCCCGGAAAAACCTTCATAGCCTCTTGCCAACGTTACCGAATTGGCCAATGGCCAAGGTGGTTGAAATGAAAACAGTACTTGCGCCTCTAATGGCGCTCATGGTTCTCGCCGCTCCCATGGCGTCGTCCGCGTTGACCGATGTCGTCCGAGTGCCCTATGCAGACGGGCAATTCGGCGACAACGCCTGCGATCTGCCGTTTCGCGTGTGCGTGGACATTCCCGACGGCGCCAAGAGCGGCGTAATCCGCTTCTACGACCAGTTGGCAACGTCAGCCAACGGCGCCGGCAGTGGCTTCTGGCACCTCGAAGATGCCAACGGCAACAAGGTCCAGGCATGCAATGAAACGACCAACGCATACGGCGACCCCGTCACCTACTGCCGAGAACTGGGTGGTCACTTCTGCGACCGTACCGGTCTGCGGATCCCCGCCGACGCCGAGCGCTTCGTGGTCGACATTGACCGCAGTCGCGCTGCGGCTGCCACGTGCGCCATGGCCGGCAAGTTGACGACGCCGGCCACGTCGGGCGAGCTTGGCTTCCTGTTCTTCGACTAGGAAAGCTGGGCCGTTGTTTCTTCCTTTTCACCTGCTTTTTGGAGCCCTGGCATCATCGCTTGGGTACGCAGTGCTGGCGGCTAAGGTTCACTCGGCCGCGTACTGATTGCTAAACGGCGTTGCCGGCCCGGCATGCCACACGCTACGGGCCGACGGGCCTTGCAAGGGGTTTTCGGAGGGTCGCTTGAGTGAGCTGGACTTGGTGGGGTCCTGCTTCACAGCGAGCCCTCCGGGCCCTAATACCCTCGGGGTGCGGCCGCCCGGTGCGCGGCCCCACGGAGTTTTGGCTCCTTGATCTTGCCTTAGAACAGCAGGCCGAGACTGCTTAGTTCGGCTGTGATCTTATCAACTGCCTCTTCCGCGTCTTCCTTGCGGCGGGCGCCGGTGCACACGAGCTTGCCACTGCCGAAGATGAGGACCACAACCTTGGGGTCGGTGAGGCGGTACACGAGGCCGGGGAATTGCTCGGGCTCGTACTCGACGTTTTCCAGACCCAGGCCGATGGCGATGGCGTTGAGGTTCAGTTCGGCGCCCAGGTCGCTGGTGGCGACGATGTTCTGGATGGTGATCTCGGGCTCGTCGAGCGTCTCGAAGCCGTGGGCCCGCAAGCGATCGCAGACAATGCCGACGGCCGTGTGGACTTCCGCGATGCTCTTGGCGCCGGTGCAAACCACCTTGCCGCTGCGGAAGATGAGGGCCGCCGTCTTGGGTTCAGGAACGCGGAACACCAGGCCGGGGAATTGCTCCGGCTCGTACTCGGCGTTCGGGAACGTTGCACTGATGGCGTTCAGGTCGAGTTCCTCGCCGATGGAGGTGCTTGCGACGACGTTCTGGATATGGATAACAGCCATGGCGGGCCACTCCGGATAACCACGCCAAAGCCCGCCGGTATATAAGGCCCCCATCTTTGCTTAAGAAGCAGTATATAAGCGAAGGTTGCACGTGGGTGCCAAGAACCTAAAAGGGGGCAGCCGTGGCCAAATCGTGGCACTGGGTCGCATCGTCTTCTGGACTGTGTTGGCGTCGACGCCGCTAGGTTTGTGGCTTTTTGCCCGCCGCCAGTGGGGTGGTGGCTTCCTGTTCAACCTGCGGCGCCTTGCCCTGGACTACCGGTGGCACCTCTTCCTGTTTGCTGTCATCGTGGTCGAAAAGAACTGGGTTGACAGCCTCAACGACCCCATTCGGGGCGTGTTTGGCCATCAAACCGCCATTATCCACGCCATCGAGGGCGACTTCACCTACTGGGTGCAGAAAACCTTCCGCGCCGATTGGCTGACAAATTTCCTGCGCATCCATTACCTTTGGTCGTATGTGTTCCTGAATTACTTCACAGTCATTCTCTTCGCCTACCGTGGAGATCGGGAACTTACCAGCCTGGCAGCACTCAACTATTCCCTCATCTACGTGCTGGCCATTCCGTTCTACATCTTCTTCAACGTGCAAATCACCAGCGACTACATCCCTGGCATGGACGCGTTGTTGTACCACAGTGGCAGCAGCTTCTTCGATTTCTTTGTCCGGGTCGACCCTCTGGACAACGCGTTCCCAAGCCTGCACATTGCCATTCCGTTCGGGCTCATCATGGTGATGTGGTGGACCATGAAGCGCCGCGGCTACACCCTGAAGGACTGGGAGCACCGCTGGTACCTGATGTTCGTCATCGCTACCACGGTCACGTACGCATTCAGCATTCTCTACCTGGGAATTCACTGGGTTACGGACATCCCCGGCGGCATGCTCATCGGCCTCATGGGGGCCATCATCGCCGATGAATGGAAGGACGACTTCTTCGCCGCCTGCATGGGCATGGAGCGTGCGTTCTTGGCCACCATCCGCCCGGTGACGAAGCGCCTGGCACCCCTCGTGGAATCCCTACGCGACAGGGTGGGGCGATGACATTCGAAGCCGAGCGGATGCGTGACACAATTCTTGCGCACCTGCTCCGAGTCGGCTCGGACTCCATCAGCGGCGTGGCCCGTGCGGTGTCCGAGGGGCGCCCACAACCCATCCATCGGCTGACCGTCGCCGGGTACCTGGCGGCCATGGCCGAAGACAACGTCCTGCGCGAAATCGCCCGGCC
>JBFJVP010000267.1:0-4618 GCA_041624075.1 Thermoplasmatota archaeon
GACCCGCCTCTGGCTCGGGCGTGCGAATTTCCGTGGTTCTGTTGACAATCGCCTTGACCGGTTGCCTTGACCCGGTTTCCACCGTGGATGACCGAAAATCTCCTGCTGTGGCGACATCGATCTTCGCAGCTGGTGCCAGCCTGGAAGCACCCTGTGGTGCCTGCATGGAGATCCTTCCCGCGTGGGCCGCCGACGGATCGCTTTGGTACTCGGATCAAACCGGCGGACTGGCACGCATTTCCCCCAACGGCTCCGTTTGGCTCATGGATTCCGTGCTTGCAGGCGTGTTCTCCGAATTCAGTGGGGCCACGCCCGTTGAGCCGGCGCTTGCCCCGGCCGGCGACGCCATGATCTACGCTTTCGGTCACCACGACGGCACCGCCGACGTGGAGGGTACCAACCTGGTATATGACTCCGAGATCGTCATCACCCGCTACGAGGCGGGCAACTGGTCCATAGTGGCCCGCTTTGCTCCCGGCTCCACGAGCCCCACTGGCTTCCCCCACGCGGACAGGCTGTTCGCCCACTCGGCAGGGGAGCATGTGGTGGTGCAGTGGGCGTCGCCGATCAACGGCGTGGTCGAGTACATGGTCTCCAGCGACGGCGGCCGCTCGTTTGGCGACATCCAGCAGGCCCCCGCAGGGCGACCCGTTGCGATGTCGGAGACCATGAACCGGATTCGAGTCAATGAGGACGGCGCGTTGAGCTTTGGGCGCTTGTACTCGGCCACACCGCGGCCCAGTGCCAACGACTACTACCTGGGCGAGCGCCTGGGCGCCGGCCTCCTTGACTACTACGTTTGGGACGGGGAGTGGAGCGTGGCGTCCGTCCCCCGGGTTGGCGACGGCCCCACGCATGGCAAGTGGGGCGCCAACACCGCCTGGTCGCCGCAGTTGGGTCACGTATTTGCCTGGCAAGCCCAAGACGGGCGGCTGCACGCTTTCACCAGCGTCGATGGCCTCAGTTGGTCGGAACCGACGCATCTGGGAACCTTGCCCCTGGGCACCAACCCCTGGGTTGAGGTGCACGGCGAAAACGTCACCATCAGCCACTACTCCCGCACCGCCATAGATGGCGTGTCGACGGCGCACCGCATCCACTGGACCCCAGGCACTGAACCCGTCGTTGAGCAACTTCTGGACGCGGGCGGCTTTCGCACGGAGCACGCCGGCCACGCGGTGCGCGAAGACGGCCTGGTCGCCTACCCGGTCTACGACGGTAGCTCGCTGCGCTTTGAGTTTAGGAAGACAACGTAGGCACCCCTTCCGGGGTTGATCTCGCCTGCCAGGGAAGCTTCGCGACCACTACAAGGGCAGGACCGGTCCATCCGACTGGACGATCACGGACAACGGCGTGGACCCCGCCGCAGCGGCCATCTGGGCACTGTCATTGCCGGACACCTCAGACATGACCATGTAGGCACGGCCGTCGGGCCCCACTGCGGCGCCCTGAACATGGCGGGACGCATCGGGCCCGTCGTCGACGGCCAACATCACGTTGGTCAACACGGGCGCGCCGTGGGCTCCAACGAAGACATGGCCCATGTACCAGTCGGTGCGATCGCCGTCCACCAGGCCCCAGTTGACCAGGATTCCCTCGCCGTTGGGGTTGCCGTCGATATAGGCGGAACTGACAGGCCGCTCGAAGCCAAACGTCGCCTCCTCGAAGTGGACGCCGTCATGGCTGACAGCAACCCGGATGCCACCCTTGTCCACGGCGCCGTTGGCCATGGCGGAGACAAAGAGCGCCCCGGTTGCGTCGAAGGCGGCTTGGCCGTAGTTGCTGATCTGCGAGCGAGGCGCCTGCTGGTGGCTGTTGTCGAAGACCTTCACCTCGTGCACGGCCATGATGTCGGAAGCGTAGCCCGTGATCACCTTCAGGTGGCCGTCGTCCTGCTGGGGCACCGCGAAGAAGCCATCGTCGCGCAGGTCGGGGATGCCGGGAATGAATCCGCCGCTGCTGGCGCACAGGTTCCACTGGATGCCGGAGGCCAGGGGGCCTGCGTCGACGGGAACCGGCGGCGGAACCGTCATGACGCCGATCTGCGCCGGGCCTCCGCCGGGATTGTTGACCAACAGCAGCGTGCCATTGGACGCCGCCGCCCACGGCCGGTCCTTGAGGGGAATCGGAGTGCAGCGGTCGCCGGCGGCCTGCGTGGCCGTCTGCGCATGATCGTATGCCTGCGGATTGTAATAGCAGTGCTCGGCGCCCTGACTGCACCAGCCACTCACCATGTAATCGCGCAGGTTGATGTCGACGCCCCAGGCCGTCCCGTCGTCGCCGGCAACGATGAAGATCTCATCGGACAGAAGGGGTGCGCTGCCCTGGAGCTGGCCTGGCAGGGACGCCGGGCCTGCCAGGGGCAGGTTCGTCCACGTTTTCCCATCGTCCAAGCTGTAGTATCCGGGGGCGGGCACCACGCCGACACCGGTTGAGTGGGCGCTAACGTAGATGGTCCCGTCGTCGGCGACATCAATGGTGGGCTCGTACAAGCCGTGGCCGGTGTGGACGGCGGGAATGGTCAGCAGCTCGAACGTTGCATTGATCAAGTCAGGGACAAGAGGCAAATCGGCGCCCTTGCTGGGGGACGGCTCGTTTCCCAGGCAACCAGCCAGGCTCGCCAGAATCAGAATGGTCCCGAGGGCCGCAAACCGTGCAGTCATGGCCGCTTGCTTGCATCGCTTGTCGAAAAGCGTTGTTGAGGCAGCGTCTGGTTCCCGGCTGCGCCGCGGCCATGACCGACTGCTGGCTGAGGGGTTGGGTTTGCGACCGCCATCGGGATGCCAGGCGACCAAGCCGGGCATCGCTGGGCCATGCTGGCCGACGCCGGGTGCTGTGGAAATCACAGCCTGCCAAGTGAAGGAAAGGGCGAACGCAGGGCCACGCAGCCATCATTACGGGTCGTGGCATTGGCCCGGAGCGTGCCGACGCTGACTGTGACGCGGCCCAGCCATTATCCCGACCGGTTCAGGGCGTGCAGGATCCTTGTAGACGGGCAGGTCTCAGGCACGATTGGCGCCGGGCAGACCATTGACATTCCAGTAGACTCGAGCCAGCATGACGTTCTGGAGCCGCGACTAGCTAGTCCTCGAGGAAGTTGGACCTGCCGACAACTCACCCAGCCCGGACGCCCGTCGAGCCGCCAGCTAGTTCAACAGTTAGGGGGCCCATCCGTGCGTGGGCGTCCCGCACCTGGTTTTCAATGCAGCCGGCGTGCCGCAAGACAAGTTGCTCCCCCATCCGACGAAGGCGACGGGGTTCATGCAGGCGCTGGCGTCCTGGTTTGACCGAAACCAACGCAGCCTGCCGTGGCGCCGCCCGCCATACGAAGGGGACCCCTACGCGATCCTGGTCTCCGAGGTGATGCTGCAGCAGACGCGAGTGGACACGGTGGTCCCGTACTTCGAGGCGTGGATGGCCCGCTGGCCCACGATCGCGGATTTGGCTTCGGCTGACGAGCAGGAGGTCCTTGCCGCATGGCAGGGTCTGGGGTATTACAGTCGGGCCCGCCGCCTTCACTCGGCTGCCCGCGCAGTGGTCGACCAGCACGGCGGCGAGCTTCCCCGAAACCCTGCTGCACTGCGCGAACTCCCGGGCCTGGGGCCCTATGCGACGGGGGCGGTGGCGTCGATTGCGTTTGATGTGCCCTTGCCAGCGGTGGATGGTAACGTGGCGCGCGTCGTGGCGCGCCTGGAGGGGGCCGAAGTGGACGTGCGGGAGCCTGCGGTCCGTCGCCGCATCCACGACCGTTTGGAACCCCTGGTGCCTAGGGAAGGTGGCGCCGGCGCGTTCAACGTTGCCCTGATCGAGTTGGGTGCCACGGTCTGTACGCCCCGCGCCCCCCGCTGTGACGCCTGCCCCGTGGAGTCCTGGTGCGAGGCCAGTCGCACCGGCCGTGCGGACTCGATTCCGATCGCCAGCCCTCGTCAGCAACCCACGGTGGAGCGCGTGGCAGCCTTTCTCGTGGAGCGCGCGGACGGCGCGGTGCTGCTGCGCAGGCGGCCCGCAGATGGACTGCTTGGCGGCTTGTGGGGGTTGCCCATGGAGGTGCGGCATGGACGGGAAACCCTGCGGGCAACCGCAGCGCGAGTCCTGGAGGAGTCGCCGGAGCGCGTCGGGCGGCGCGTCGCACGGGTGCGGCACGTCTTCAGTCACCGCGTCTGGGAGGTTGGCGTCCACCGCGTGGATGTGGCTGGCGGCGCGGGCACCTGGGCGAACCCAGCGAGCGTTGACCAGCCGCTTTCGACGTTGGATCGCAAGCTCCTGGCCGCAGTGCACAAGCGGGCGCCGGCGCGCGGCAAGAGTGTTGCAGGAGCATCCAAGGCTGTTCCACAGGGATCTGCTGAGCCCGCGGAATCATAGGGCATTGTTGCCAAACCGCGCGTGGGCCTCCTCGCAGCCATGAGCCCCCGAACCGCCGATAGGGGCCAATGCTGGGCAACGGCTTCGGATGGCATTGCCTTGATTGCCTCGGTCCACGCAAATCCTTCAACGGATTCGCCCACGATCCCTGGCGGCTTCGGCGACCAGGCCATGCAGCCCCATGTCGCCGTCCGAGCAGGGCCCAGCGGCGTGAGCAACACCGCGTGGGCCGAACGGGTTGGCGGCGAGGGCATCC
>JBFJVP010000268.1:0-4616 GCA_041624075.1 Thermoplasmatota archaeon
CCCACGACCGCTTCCCGCAGGATGACTACAGACCCTTGATCGTCGACTGGACCGACTCCAAGATCAACCGCCTGCGCGATCAGGACGAAGCGCCCAGACCCGTCATCCTTGGCTCGTCGCGTGCCATGGCCATCAGCCCCGATCACGTGGAACACACTGGATTCGGACCCGCCCCCGCGTTCAATCTGGCCATTCCGTCGTCGACATCCCGCGACTTCGTGCTTCTGTACGAATACCTGGTCGCCGAGGACATGAGGCCAGATCACCTGGTCGTGGCGATCGACCTTGATGTCCGTTCGACGATTGGCTCAGTGGTGGAGGATTCGGCTGCTGCGCCGCAACTCGCGGGGCGGGATCCGGACCTGATCGACGACCTGCGGCGCCTGGGCAACGCGTTCTCGCTGGCCGGCTTGGTTGACACGTGGCGGGTGCTGTACTACACCCACGTGGCCCAGTATCCGCCAGAACGAATGACGTTGGAAGAAGACGGAGAGACCACTTTCCCCGCAGTGGAACACGCCCGGGCGACTGGAACGCTGGATTTGCAGCGCGCCATTGAGGAGCACTTGCGCAAGCAGGTCGTGGGCTATTACGCCACCAGCAACCCGTCGGCGGCCTACGCGGCGCACGTGGAAGCGCTGGTGGCCCAAGCCGAGGCGGACGGCACCCAGGTCAGTCTCTTCATCCCCCCGGTCCACCCCACACTCAAGCAATGGCTAGACACGCGCATTTCCTGGCTACCCGCCTACGAGCAGGCCCAGCTGGAGCGCCTCGGGCAACTCTGCTCCGACAACGTTGCGGTCTACGACTTCCGGGATGTGGAAGCTTTCGGGGGCGAGCCGGATGACTTCTTTGACGGCTGGCACTATTTGCATGAGAATGGCCGCCGCATGGTGAGTGCGATGGCGGCCGACATTGGAAGCGTTTGCCCGGGACGCTAGGCGCGCAGGGGCCGGCTAGCCTAGCGGTGCAGCCAGATGCCCAACTGGGGGGTCTCAATGCGGACAAAGCCAAATCGTTCGAATTGCACCACCGAGCCCTGGTGCTGGATGGCGGCCGACTCCACGACTCCCTCCACGGCATCCAGTGCCGGGACGGCCCCGGGCTGTGCATCGTCGGATAGAACGCCGGGAACCAACACCTTGAACGGCGCGCCCGCCTGGGGTGGCAGCCACTGAACGATGGGCATGGCGCGATTCAGTTCGTGGCCTGTGAAGCGAGCCACTCCGTCGGCGACCCGGACGTTGCCCAAGTCCTTGAGGCGCAATTCGGGGTGGACTTCGTCGCCTGGCAGGAGGATCTTGTCCGATGCCACCAGTTCCCGTCGGCCCTTGTCCTCGTGCGGGGGGAACAGCAGGGGCTTGGCGACTTGGCCTGCCAACCCTTCGGCGGCCAGTTCGCGGGGGTTCGGGACGAAGAAGTAGCGGGGTGACTCGTCGTCGATCCTCTTGCCATTCTCGGCCTCGATGTTCTCCATGGACACCGCCACGTCTTTCTCGGTGAGGCCCAAGCCGATCCAGAAGGCTCGCAGCGCCTCCGCGTGAAAACCACGCCGCCGAAGTGCGCGCAGCGTGGGCAGGCGGGGATCATCCCAGCCTTCGAATTCGCCTGCTTCGATGGATCTGCGCATGGCGCTGGTGCTGAACTTGCCAAACTCGTGCACCGACACCCGTCCCCAGTAGAGGGTCTGGGGGTACGTCCAGCCCATGTGTTGGTAGAGGTAGGTCTGCTTGCGCGTCGAGTCCATGAGGTCCTTGCCGCGGATGACGTGCGTCACACCCTGCAAGTGGTCCTCGACGGCGGATTCGAAGTCCAGGAGGGGCCAGCAGCGGTGGTTGGGAATCTCGCCGGCGGCGGCGCGGGGATGGACCGCGTCGGCAGCCACGATCCGGAATGCCGTCCAGTCGCGCAATGCGGGGTCCTTGTGCTCGATGTCGGTCTTGACGCGCAGGACCGCCTCGCCCTGGGCGTAGTCGCCGTTGACCATGCGGTCAAACTGGGCCACGCCGTGGTCCGCATCGGCGTCCCGGCAAGGGCACGGCTGCTTCGTGTTCTTCAGTTCCCGCCAAGCTTCGGCGTCGCAGGTGCACACGTAGGCGCCGTCGGCCCGGATGAGGTCGCGGGCGGCGTCATGGTAGACAGAGATGCGGTCGCTGGCCTTGACCTCGCGCGTGGGCTTCATGCCGGCCATCCACTCGAAATCCTCGCGGATCATGGCGTAGCCGTTCCAGCCGCGCCCCTCGTCCCACAGGGGTGGCTTGACCTGGGGGTCGGTGTCGTCGAAGCGCAGCACCAAGTCGGCGTCGTATTCGCGCGCGTACTCGGCCATGACGGCCACGCCACGGGAGTGGCCAAGGCTGAGGGGGCCGTTGGGGTTTGGAGCAAAACGGAGCACGACCTTTCCCTGCTCGGCGCCGGGCAGTTCCTTGAGGCCTGTGCGGCGCTCCTTCTTCTTGACCTCAAGCAGGTCGGGGGCTTCCGCTTCGAGGGCCGCCTGCTGCTCTTCCAGGGACATGGCGTTGACTGTGGCCCCGGCGGCCATCAGTTCCTTCATGACTGCGCCGGGGTCGCCGCGAAACTCCGGGTGGCCACCCATGACGCGCCCCATCAGGCTCTTCGGGTTGCACTGGCCGCCGTGCTGAACGGCGTTTTGCAGGCAGAACCGGCGGGCGATGGCGGCCAAGTCGGGAGTCACGGCTGCGGCGACCCGGCAACGGCGCTTAAGCGGCGCGGCCACGCGGCAGGGCGTGGGGGCGCGCCCGCGAGCGGAGGGACAAGCCCTTAACTTGGCTTCCAGGTGGTCGCCCCTTGAGTGTGAGGGGGTGGCAGGCGTGTCGTTGCTAGGGTCCGCGCTGGGCCGACTTGGGTGCGATGCCGCCTTCAACACCCACTGCTTCATTCTTCTCTTCCTGCCCATTGTTTTGGGCGGGTATTGGCTCATTCCGTCCCGATCCTGGAAGCTGTTCTGGATCACCCTGGCAAGCTTCACGTTCTACGCCTTCTGGGACGCCCGCTTCGTGGTCCTGCTGGCCGGCAGCGCGGTAGTGGATTTTGCCGTGGCACAACGCATCGCTGCGGCCCAGCCACAGGCGCGCAAGCGCTGGCTGCTCGCCTCCATCCTCTTCAACCTGGGCGTTCTTGGCGTCTTCAAGTACGCCGTTTTCGTCGCAGACAACGCCCGTAGCCTGTTTGCCCTTGCTGGCCTGCCCGTTGAGGTGCCGTACTTCAGCATCGTCCTGCCCGTGGGCATCTCCTTCTACACGTTCCAAACGATGAGCTACACCATCGACGTGTACCGGGGCCATGTCGAGCCGACACGCAGTTTCGCCAAGTACCTCGCCTACGTGACGCTCTTTCCGCAACTGGTTGCCGGGCCAATCGTCCGATACCGCTCGGTCAGCGACCAGTTGGACGCCATGCCCCGGCGCTTGCCAAGCGCAGCACTCGGCATGGGCCTCACACTCTTCACCCTGGGGCTCGCCAAGAAGATCCTGGTCGCTGACCCCATTGCCGCTCGCGTGGACCCCATCTGGGCGCAGCCAGAAAGCCTCACGACGGTGACGGCATGGCTGGCAACGCTCGGCTACACGGCCCAACTCTACTTTGACTTCAGCGGCTACTCCGACATGGCCATCGGGCTCGGCTTCCTGCTCGGGCTGAAGTTCCCCATCAACTTTCGCGCTCCATACCAGGCGCTCAACCCCAGTGACTTCTGGCGCCGCTGGCACATCAGCCTCAGCACCTTCCTGCGCGACTACCTCTACATTCCCCTGGGTGGAAATCGGCGTGGCGCCCGCCGAGCCCAGATCAACATGCTCATCGTGATGCTACTGGGCGGCCTGTGGCACGGTGCCGCCTGGACGTTCGTGGTCTGGGGCCTGTACCACGGCTTGCTGTTGGCGGCCTACAGCTTCGCCGGCGAGCGCTGGAATGCCCTGCCAGTGGCCTTGCAGCGGGGCAGCATGTTCCTCCTGGCAAGCCTCGGCTGGGTGGTCTTCCGGTCCCCTGACCTGGCCACCGCCGGCCAAGTCTACGGAGCACTCATCGTGCCAACCGGCCTGAGCATCGCTGCCCTGGGGGTCCTCATGCAGCCTGCCGTGCTGGGGTTGGCCGCTGCACTCATCTTCACCCAGGTGGCCAAGCCCAACGCAGACCGCGTCTTCAAGCCGGGGCCCTGGCGGGCACTTGCCACCGCGGCCTTGTTGGTGGCCAGTGTGTACATGCTCAGCGATGACAGTCCGTTTCTCTACTACCAGTTCTGACCATGACTCGCGATGACGTGGCTCCAACCGCTCCCAAGCCCCTGCCCCTTGGACACCTGCCTGAGCCGGCGGGCTCCGCTGACCAATGGCGGCGCCATGCCAGGTTACTGGCGGTGGCGGCGGTCATGCTACTGGTTGCGGGATCGGCTCTGAGCATCGCAGTGGATCCCCGTGACCAGTTTGCCCACCAATGGGTGGCGCCGCTGCCCTGGGACGAACCGGCCATCAAGAAGCACCACTTCGATGCCATGGAGCCGGCCCCCTACACCCTCGTGCTGGGAAACAGCCGCGTCATGAAGCTGGATCCCGACCGTATTTCCGCTCACACCAACCAGACGGCATTCAACTGGGGGC
>JBFJVP010000269.1:0-4602 GCA_041624075.1 Thermoplasmatota archaeon
GGTCAGCGCGTCTTCAGCGACCGGCTGGAGGTCGTTCCTGGTTGCCCACTCGGTGAGGCGGTCGAAGACATCGTTCAGTTCCCGGGCCTTGGCGGTGGCCCGGTATTCAACGCGTGGCGGAATCTCCTGGTATGCATGACGTGTCACGAGCCCGGCGGCCTGCAATTTCTTTAGGCGGTCGCTTAGGGTATTGGGACTCATGCCCAGGTCGTCCTGGATGGTGTTGAAGCGGACAGATTTCTCCTGCAAAACGCGGTGAATCACGTCAGGGACGTGTCGCTCGCCTAGGAGGCGGAACAGGTCGGTGAGGGTACAGGATCCGCCTTCTGCCATGGCCTATACTTGTGGTCGAGGATTGATAATGCTATTGCTTCCGGAGTAAGGAGCGACTCCTTGACTCCTCACTTGATAGTATATGACTCCCCGATGCGTAGTTTAGGCTGCGGGCAGTGCCCGTGGAGACAACAACATGGAACCAACAGACATCGCATTCGTGATCGGCCGGGTCCTGCTTGGCGGCTACTTCGTCATGGCAGGCTTCAACCACTTCAAGGGAGCCAAGATGATGGCTGGGTACGCTCAGAGCAAGGGCGTCCCCACGCCCATGCTCGCCGTCATCGGCAGCGGCGCGCTTCTCTTCGTCGGCGGCCTGAGCATCCTGACCGGCTTCTACCCCTACGCGGGACTCGCCCTTGTGGCGCTGTTTCTAGTCGGCGTGACGCCCACGATGCACGACTTCTGGAACGTCGAAGACCCCATGCACCGCATGGGCGAGCAAGTCAACTTCACCAAGAACGCGGGCCTCCTCGGCGCCACCCTGGCGCTCTACGCGGTCGCTACGCCGTGGGTGTGGGGGATCGCATGAGCCGCCGTTTCGAGGGCAAGGTCGCCCTTGTCACCGGCGGTGCGTCCGGCATCGGACTCGCAACGGCCCACGAGTTTGCCCGCGGCGGGGCGAGCGTCGTCGTCGCCGACATCTCGCAGGAAGCCATTGACAAAGCCGTGGCAGAAGTCCACGAACTGGACGGCAAGGCAGTGGGCGTCGTCGCGGACGTGTCCAAGGAAGCCGACGTTAAGGCGATGGTCGCCAAGGCGGAGGCGGAATTCGGCGGCCTTGACATCATCGTGAACAACGCCGGCATCGGCGGCGCCGCGGCACCGGTCGAGGACTACCCGGTCGACGGCTGGCAGAAAGTGCTGCACATCAACCTCACCGGCGTGTTCCTGGGAATGAAGTACGCACTGCCCGCCATCCAAAAGCGCGGAGGCGGCGCCATCGTGAACGTGTCGAGCATCCTCGGATTCGCAGGGTTCGCCACAAGCTCCGCCTACGTGGCCGCCAAGCACGGAGTGATCGGCCTCACCCGCGCGGCCGCACTTGAATACGCCTCCAAGGGTGTCCGGGTCAATGCCGTCTCGCCGGGCTTCATCGAGACCCCGCTCATCGCGGGCGCCGGCATCACCAAGGGAAGCGACGTTCACGACTTCCTCGTGTCCCAGCACCCCATTGGACGCCTCGGAACGGCCGAAGAAATTGCCCATGCGATCGTGTGGCTGGCCAGTGACGATGCCAAGTTCGTCAACGGCCACTCGCTCGTCGCCGATGGAGGCTACCTGGCTCGCTAGGGGAGCAAATCAACTTCTTTTTCAAAAATACAAGGAGAAAACACACATGACCATTGCAATCATCGGAACCGGAAACGTAGGAAGCGCCCTCGTGAAGGGCCTGAACGAAGGTGGCCAAGAGGTCGTCAGCGCGGGAAAAGATCCTGCTGAAGTCCTGCGCGTCAGTCAAGAAGCGGACACCATCGTCCTGGCGGTGCCGTTTGGCGCCGTGCCGGACGTCGTCAAGACGGCCGGCTCGGCCTGGGCAGGAAAGACCGTCATCGACGTCACCAACGCCCTCACGGACGACATGCAGCTGGCACTCGGCTACACCACAAGCGGCGCCGAAGAGCTACAAGAGACCGTCCCGGACGCTCGCGTCGTCAAGGCGTTCAATGGCATCTTCGCCCAGCACATGAGCACCGGCCGGCTGAACGGGCAGCAGCTCACCACGTTCGTCGCCGGCGACAACGAGGAGGCCAAGAAGCAAGTCCTGGAGTTGGCCAAGGGCATTGGCTTCGACGCTGTGGATGCCGGCCCCCTCCAGAACGCGCGCCTTCTGGAGCCGTTGGGTTACTTCAACATCCAGCTCGGCTACGTGCTTGGGCTCGGACCTGACATCGGGTTTCACCTGAGGCACTGACCATGACGATGCCAGCACTGTTCGTGGGCCACGGCAACCCCATGAACGCCATCCAGGACAATCGTTGGAGCCGCGCCTTCCGTGGCCTCAGCGATGGCATCCCCAAGCCACGGGCCGTGCTGGCCATCTCTGCCCATTATTACACGCGGGGAACCCATGTGACCGGCAACGAGGAACCTGAGACGATCCACGACTTCGGCGGCTTCCCTCCAGAACTGTACGAAGTCCAGTATCCCGTTAAGGGCGACCCGCGCCTCGCGGCGCAGACGGCCGAGTTGCTCCAAGACGTCCGAGCCGACGTGCGCCACGACTGGGGCATCGACCATGGCACATGGAGCGTACTGCGTCACATGTACCCCCTGGCAGACGTTCCCATTGTACAGCTGAGCATCGCCGCCGAAGCCTCGATGGAAACGCATTGGGCGATTGGAGAAGCCCTGCGTCCCCTTCGGGACGACGGCGTGTTGATCGTGGGCTCGGGGAACCTGGTTCACAATCTCGCCACGTCATTTCGTAAGTGGCGTGCCAGGGATGAACGAACGGAATCGTGGAGCCTAGAGTTTGACCAACGCGTGGCAAGCGCACTACAGAACCGTGACACCGAGTGGCTCCTTACCGCGCTGAACGATACCGGAGGGCAACTCGCACATCCCACGCCCGACCACTACTTGCCCATCTTGTACGTGGCAGGCGCTTCCAGTGGCGACGACGTCAGCTTCCCGATCGAAGGATTCGACATGGGCGACATCTCCATGCGCGCCGTGAAGTTCCAGGCCACGTGACGCTCTTGGGTCGGACACCGAACAAATCGCTCAACCCGACTCACGCCTGCAGCCACGAGCGGCTGACCCCAATCGTCAGGCGGGCGCCGCATCGGTGGCAGCCTGCGAGGTCCGAGGTCGCAGCGCCGTCCAGACCGAGATGGTCAGCCACCAAACGACAAACGGACCAAGCCCAAGCAGACCAATGCCACCAATGCTGCCAAACAGGGCTAGAACAACGGCTACGACTCCAAGGCCGAGCGAAAAACGACGCAATCGACGTGGGCCGTTGCTGTGCCAAAACCCAATGGCGACAAGCCCACCGAGTGCGGCGGCGATCGGGTTCAACATGAGGAGGTAAACCATGACGCCAATGAGTCCTGCGCCTTCGGGATTATTCTCATGCCCGCCGATTTCAGCGATGGCAAACATCAAGAATCCAGCCAAGACCCAAACTCCTCCCCAGATGATGGCAATCGGGTTTGTCCAGTTCGGCATTTCATAATGCTTGGCTAGCCAGGTAAAGTAAAGGGCGATCGTCAAGCCCGTCGTTGCAAACATGATGGATGCAAGACCGAGGCCGTAGCCGCGCTCCTCAATGCCTGTTCGAATCTCCTCCGGCGTATCCGCATTCGGTAAGCCAGACAATGCGATGCCGACAATGCCAAGTGGGAAGGCAAGTAGCGCAACCAAACCAAGATAACGCATGCCTAATGCGATGCCCGATAGGCATAAAAAAGATCCAGGGGGGCGGCGAAGCAGACAGTTGTCTTTCCCGTGCACAAGATTAGCGGGGCGTCGACCGCCATGGGCCGCCTTACAAGTCACTCGACCCAACTGCTTGCTCCGCCCGGCGCATTAGCTCAAACGTTGAGCCGCCTCAACTGTAGCGGCCGTATCGAGCGTCTTTCATGGAATAGTCTCATGAAGTTGTGTGCCGGCGCTCAGTCTTCTCCTTGGTGACGATCGTGCGACGCCGCGATGCAACTGGCTTTCGGGCCGGATAACAATTGGGGCAAAGGGCGACGCACTGGTGGTCAGTCGTGCAAGGGACCCCTCGACGCACTTCCGATTGACTCTTCATGGGGCTTGGGAGCACGATTTCAAGGGCCATCGCCTGACGGTCAGTTTAGCCCGCCTGCACGGGTTCTCTTTTGCACGTCCTCTTTGCTGACCCGTGCGTGTGGACGTGGAACTTGTACTCGATGGACGCGGGCGGTGAGCGGTCTAACGACTCGTTCAACCCATTGGCTGGCTCCACTTGCCGGCTCGCGCCTCGGGAACTGGTTGGTTCGATGCCGTGAGCGCGAAGCTAGCATGCTAACCAGGTGCATCATGCAAGCTAGCTGGCCGCGCCCACGTGGGCTGCTCTTGCTCTTCGCCTGTTTTGGATGCAGTTCACGGCGTGGGCGCGAGTCGCGCCACTTCGATCCAGGTGCCGGTGGCTTCCTCTCCAGCGACGTACGCGACCCATGTTTCGGAGCCGGAGCCGGCGATGCCGAGGTATTCGCGGCGGTGGGAACCGGGGTTGATGGCGCCGCTAGCGGGTACGACTTCGTCAACGAGGACGCCGTCTTCGAACACGGCGGCCAC
>JBFJVP010000270.1:0-4598 GCA_041624075.1 Thermoplasmatota archaeon
CGCGATCTCGGCGGCGGGCCACGCCAGGTTGACGTCGCTTCCCACATGCTTGCTGCTCATCACGATGTAGGCGCCGCCGTACGCTTTGCGGGTGGTCACCGCCAGCTTGGGAACCGTCGCCTCACAGTACGCGTACAGCAGCTTGGCGCCGTTGCGAATGATGCCGCCGTGTTCCTGGCCGAGGCCGGGCAGGAAGCCGGGCACGTCGATGAAGCTCACGATGGGGATGTTGAAAGAGTCGCAGAAGCGGATGAACTTGGCTCCCTTGACGCTACCCTCGATGTCGAGCGCGCCGGCCAGCACGGCGGGCTGGTTGGCGACCACACCAATGGGATGGCCGTCCAGGCGCGCGAATCCCACCACCAGGTTCTGCGCCCACTTGGGTTGCACTTCGAAGAAGGAGCCCACATCCACGACTCGGTCGATGACGCGCCGCATGTCGTACGGCTTGTTGGGCTCGGCGGGCACCAATTCATCCAGTTCCGCGTCCATGCGGAACCGGTCATCGGTGGGCTCGATCACGGGCAAGTCGCCCAAGTTGTTGCTGGGGATGTACGTGAGCAACTTGCGAATCAGCAGAATGGTGTCATCCTCGTCGACGCCACTGAAGGTCGCGACGCCACTCTTGACCTCATGGACCGAGGCGCCGCCAAGTTCCTCCTGGGTTGCTTCCTCGCCCGTGACCGTCTTGACCACGTCGGGCCCCGTCACGAACATGTGGCTGGTGTCCTCGGTCATGATGATGAAGTCCGTCAGCGCAGGACTGTACACAGCGCCGCCGGCGGAGGGCCCCACGATGACCGAGATCTGCGGCACTACGCCGCTGGCCGCCACGTTTCGGAAGAAGATGTCGCCGTACCCCGCCAGCGCCGCCACACCTTCCTGGATGCGTGCGCCGCCCGAGTCGTTGAAACCAATGACGGGCGCGCCGTTCTTGACGGCCAAGTCCAGCACCTTGCAGATCTTGCGGGCGGTCTGCTCGCCAAGGCTGCCGCCGAGCACCGTGAAGTCCTGGCTGTACGTGTACACCAACCGCCCGTCGACGTAGCCGTAGCCAGCCACCACGCCGTCGCCGTCGAACTTGTTCTTGTCGAGCCCGAAGTTGGTGGACTGGGTGCGCACGTAGGGGTCCAATTCCACGAACGTTCCCGCATCCATCAACAGATCAATGCGCTCACGGGCCGTGTACTTGCCCTTGGCGTGCTGGGCCTCGATGCGCGCCGCGCCGCCACCCATCTGCGCCTGGGATCGACGCTCCCGCAGGCGCGTGATGGGGTCCATGGGGGGTTGCGAATCGAGGCTGGCTGGCGCAGGCTGGCCGGGGGTGGTTGCGGGCACAAGCCTTCCCACGCAAAGCCGTACTTATCCCTTTGTGGTGAACATGTTAACGCTTGCAGCGAAGGGAAGTCCAAAAACCATGAGCCCACGACAAATGATCCGCAGGGCTCCGGCAGCAGCCCGCACGCGGGCGGGAACCGGCAGCGCGCCAGCACCTGCCAGTAGCGCCATCGCCACACGGAGGGCGCTGGGAAAAGGGGGCCAAGGCGTGTTCGGAGTTAATTGGAAAATCAGCCAAGCGCAGAAGTCGACCAATCCGGCTCGCCCTCAAAGACCGTGGCGTACAGGTGGTACTCAACGCTCATCTGGGCACCCGCGCCGCCAGCGACCCCCTCCGAGGAGATGCGCACGACCAGACTGCCCGTCGTCCACGCATCGGCTGGCACCTCGGCGCGCAGGGCACCGCCAGCATCGGCAAGGGCGATCCCGAGTGGCTCACCATCCGGACCCGGCTGCCCCTGGAACAACTCAAAGACCACGCCGCCGGCCAGCTGCGTCGGCGCCGACCACGTGGCCTCCACCAACACGCCGCCCAACGAATCCGGGCGCATGGGCACCAACTCCTCAAAGGCACGAACCGTCGTCATCTCCGTCGGGCCAGCCGTCAAGAACATGTAATTCACCATGCCACCGGCGTTGTCGGCGTGGTACACCGTCGCGTTGCCGCGCCCAGCCTCAGCCGCCAGATCATCACCCTCGCTGCCAGCAGGGGCATCAACACCGGCGCTTTCGCTCGTGCAACCAGACAGGGCCACGGCGGCGACCAGAGCCGCCATCAGGATTCGCAGGTCCATGAAGGAAAATGGGAAAAGCCTCGAATTTAAGCAGCTTCGGGGTTGTGTCGAAACCTAGCCTGCCGCCTGCTTGGCAGCTGCCACCACAAGCGTCGCACACTCCATCCTCCTGGGACTGAGTGGTACGCCGAGCAGTTCCACGATGCGATCGTCCCCGAATTCGCGCAGTTGTGCGATTGGAATGCCTTGAATTTCTTGCATGAGGAGGCTGGCTGCGGCTTGGCTGATGGCGCAACCGACACCTTCGAACGTGGCTTCCTCGATGCGGTCGCCGGCCACGCGGAGGTGGACCTTGATGTCGTCGCCGCACAGGTGATTGACCGCTTCGCCGTGGTGGGTGGCGCCCGCGAGGGGCCCAAAGTGGTGGGGCTCCCGGTAATGCTGGAGAATGCGTTCCGGGTACAATTCGCTCATGACTAGAGGAGGCCCAATTGCAGTTTGGCGGCGTCGCTGAGCCGCTCGTTGGGGTTCCACACCGGCGTGAAGACAACTTGGACCGTTGCGGCGCCAACGCCGGGCACCGACTCGAGGGCCATGCGCACGTCGGCGGCGATCACATCACCCATGCCGCAGCCGGGGGCAGTGAGGGTCATGTCGGCGTCAGCGACGTAGAGGCCGTCGCCGCGTTGGTGCAGATCGAGGCGGTAGATCAGGCCCAAGTCGACGACGTTGATGGGAATCTCCGGGTCGTGGACCTGCTTCATGGCATCCCATGCAAGCTCCTTGATTTGCTCCTTCGTGAGCTCCGAGGGATCCGCCTCGTGAGCGTCGGCTCCCTCGGGGATGGGCTCGTCGATGGCGTCGGCGTCGCGTCCGGCGAGGCGGTACTTGCGGCCGTCGTTGGTCTGGATGGTGAACGAGCCGCCGAGGGCCTGGGTGAGGAGGACGGCTGTGCCCATCGCCAGTTGGGCCTTTTGGCCCTCGGGGATGAGGATGACATCGACGTTGCGGCGCAGCATCACAGGTGGTTTGAGCATGGTTACTCGGTGGTTACGGGTTCGGCTGAGTCGGAGAGCGCGGCTTCCAGGGTTCGCCACGCGAGCGCGGCGCACTTGACGCGGGCGGGGAATTCGCCGACTCCGGCAAAGACGCGCAGCTTGCCCAGCAGGCCCTCATCTGCGGGCCCGTCGCGGGTGACGAGACGGTGGAAGTTCTCGTACAGGGCCCTGGCTTCGTCAACGGTTCGGCCCTTGACGGATTCGGTGAGCATGGAGGCGCTGGCCTTGCTGATGGCGCAGCCGTTGCCAACGAAGCCCGCGTCCACGACTTGATCGCCATCAACGCGCAGATCGAGGGTGATGACGTCGCCGCAGAGGGGGTTTTGGCCGTCGGCGGAGTGGTTGGCGCCCTCCACGCGGTGGAAGTTGCGGGGGCTGCGGTTGTGGTCCATGATGACCTGCTGGTACAGCTCGCGCATTTCGGGGTTCACCGGAACATCTCCTGCACGTCCTTGACGGCGGCCACCAAGGCGTCGACTTCCTCCTTGGTGTTGTAAGCGGCAAAACTGGCGCGGGCCGTGGCCGGGACACCGAAGCGTTCCATGACGGGTTGGGCGCAGTGGTGGCCGGTGCGAATGGCCACGCCGTGCTGGTCAACGAGGGTGCCAATGTCGTGGGGGTGCACGTTGTCGAGCACGAAGCTGACGACGGCGGCCTTGTGGGCGGCGGTGCCAATGATGCGCAACCCTGGCAGGGCACGCAGTTGACTGGTGGCGTACTCGAGCAACTCGTGCTCATGGGCCGCGATGGCTTCGAGGCCCAGGCCAAGAATGTAATCGACCGCGGCGCCCAGGCCGATGGCGCCGGCAATGTTGGGGGTGCCAGCTTCGAACTTGTACGGGATTTCGTTGTACTGGGTGCCCTTGAAGCTGACCGACCGGATCATGTCGCCGCCGCCCTGGTAGGGAGGCATCATTTCCAAGTGCTCCGCGCGGCCGTACAGGGCGCCAATGCCGGTCGGGCCGTACATCTTGTGGCCACTGAGCGTGTAGAAATCACAACCCAAGTCGGCCACGTCGACCTTCATGTGCGCGGTGGCTTGGGCACCATCCAGAAGGATGGGGACGCCGTGGGAGTGGGCGATCTCAACGAGACGGGCGGCCGGGTTGATGGTGCCCAGCGCGTTGCTGACGTGGACTAGGCTCACGAACTTGGTCTTGTCCGAGAACAGCGCCTCGTACGCGGCCAAGTCCAGTTCGCCGTCGTCGGTGACGGGCACAACCCTCAATTCGGCGCCCGTTTGTTCGCACAGAATCTGCCACGGCACGATGTTGGAGTGGTGCTCCATCTCCGAAACGATGATCTCGTCCCCAGGTCCGACGCGCTCGCGCACGAACGTGTTGGCCACGAGGTTGATGGCTTCGGTGGTGCCCCGCACGAACACGATCTCGCGCTCCCGGGCGCCCAGGAACTCGGCAATCTTGCGCCTGGCTCCCTCGTACGCCGCCGTGGCGCGCTCGCTCAAGGC
>JBFJVP010000271.1:0-4595 GCA_041624075.1 Thermoplasmatota archaeon
ACCACATCTTGGGTGCCGCCCTGTATCCACTCCAGGTACGCCTGAAATCGGCCGGGCCCCCGAGGCATCTCGTAGAGGCGCACCAACTCGGCCAGCGTCGGCAGCCACGTCACGATCACGGGCCCCGAAGCGCGACGGCGATCTTGACTGCGTCGAGCCAGCCCGGCGGCTCCATCAGGCTCAGCGCCCGTCGCAGTTCCAGCCGTCGGATGCACCGAAGGCACCCGGGACCAGCCGCTGTGGCACACCAACCATGACCCAAAACGGATCGAAATCCCATTGCTGAACCTCAACGCCGAACGGCGCTGGGGTTGCGGTGGAGTGGGAGATCGAGGTTTCATGATCGATATCAGCCCATTTCCCATCGACCAGAAGCCGCGCCCGATTGGCCTGGGTGAGGGGCCCGGGGGACTGGTTCCACATGCAGAACGCTACCGTGTGCCCGTAGATGGAGTTCAGATCCAGGCTGCCTCCTTCGTAGCGGTCGAAGGCCACGAGGTTGGTGTGGTCGGTGCCCGGAACCGCACGGAAACCGAAGGCACAATAGAATGGCGCCGACGGAACCCGGACAAACCGATGTTCGCCCGGCATGTGAATCGTGTATTGCCATGTGTTGTCACCGGAGTTCAAATCATCCTGGAAGGCCTGTGACGTACCCGCGGCTATGTAGAGCCATTCGCCCTTGACGAGGCGGGCATCGCTTTCGCCGTTGGAACTGAATTCGCCTGGCGGGCCCGAGAAGGCGGTCCATCCGCCCGTGGTGATCCGGTCGCCGTCGGCCGGCCACGCCGCAGGTTGGCCCAGTGCGCGGCCCAGGATGAAGTCCCCCGGGCTGGGCGCTGAGGATGTTGAGCCGAGGCAGGCCAGACCTGAGTCTACGTCGGGGCCCTGAACCGGCGGTGGCTGCGGGATGTGGATTTCCATGGTGCGGCTCCACGACACGGTTTGGTTTTCCAACGCCTGAACCAGGAGGATTTCCATCGTGTTCGGGTGCAGCAACGCGAGGGCGTCCACGTCGTAAGTTGTCCGGTTTTCGGCCTTTGAGATCGTCACGCCGTCCAGTTCTTCCACAGGGCGCAGCGTTCCGTCAGCAACGAAGAGCGTGCCTGGTTCCGCCGCCGCAAGCGGCGCATCGGCCAGTGGCGTGGGTTCCATGCAGCCCGCCAGCAACGCCATCGCTGCAAGGGTCATCCCGCGTATCAACACGCACCCATGACTGTATTGTCGCACAAACGGCTTTTGGCCGAATTGCCCAAAGTCACTGCAACAACGTGAA
Organism: Thermoplasmatota archaeon; assembly: GCA_041624075.1. Taxonomy (GTDB): domain Archaea; phylum Thermoplasmatota; class E2; order JACPAO01; family JAHFTW01; genus JBFJVP01. Next base: position 1,277 of record JBFJVP010000271.1, read on the forward strand.
CCGCTCAATAGGCTGTCTCCACCTAACAAAGCCCCCTTCCGTTGGGACGCCATCTGGCCATCGTGATCGACCCCGCAATCAGCGCGTTCTTCCACAACCTCCCCCGTGGATTGGAGTTGTACCGCGCCCTCGAAAAAGCGGTGGCCGGCTCCGGCCCCACCGACCGCGCCGCGACCAAGAGTCGGGTTTCATTCATCCGCCGCACGCGCTTCTTGTGGGTGCACGAGGCGGGACTGGAGGCGATCTGGATCGGCTTCAACCTGCCCCGCGCTGTTGACTCCACGCGGCTGCGCTCTGGCCGCTGGGGATCCGGTGCAGCCATCACGCCAAGATTTCCTCCCCGGAACAACTGGATGCCGAGCTGCTGGGTTGGCAGCGCGAAGCCTGCCATTGCAACGCTTGGCCGACTCCTAACCGAAGCAGAAGCCAGGCAGCATTCCCCAGGCTCCGGGCACCAGTGGCTCGGGCACGCCGGCAGCCACCCAACACGGTTGGCCCAGCCATTGATCGATGGCGATTCCAAACGGCTCCTGGCTGGTGGTGCTGTTGTAGAAGGCCGTGTCGCCGTCCACTGGAATCCACTCGCCGTTGACCAGCAGGTGGGCGGAACTGTAGCCGTCGCCCACGTCTTCCCACGGACGCGCGCCGCCGATGAAGTGGTTGGTTTGCCCGTATGGCGACGCGGTTTCCAGGCGACCGCCCTGGTAGCTGTGCACGAGCGGCGCGCTGTAATGAGTGGTTCCGGGAACTTCGCTGAGGCCGTAGTAGCAGTAGTACGGCGCGGAGGGCAATCGGATGAGGCGGTGTGCGCCGTCAAGGCGGAATTCCAGGTTCCATTGGCTCTCTTGGCGGATCACGGTTTGTTCGGACACCTGGGAGGCGCCGATGGCGAAGTAGGCCCACTCGCCCGCGTCCAGCCGACCTGATCCATTTCCCTCGCTGCGGCCGCTGTCGGCGCCGCTGTCGGCGCTGCCCGAATGGCTGCTGCTACCCTGCCACCTTGGCGGCGGCGGCACACTCGTCTGGCCCAAGGCGCGATCCAACAGGTAGTCGCCGGGGCCGGGCGCCACTTGGGCGGTTCCGAAACAGCTCCCTCCGCTGCTGCTGCCATCGGCCGATGACTGGCGACGCGCCGACACCTGCATGATTTCCTGGTACTCGTACTCCACATCTTCCAAGGCCCCGATGATCAGGATCTCCATGCGGTTCCGATCCATCCATTGCAGCCAATCGACGGTGTACACGGTTACGTCGCCGTCTCGCTGTACGGTCACGCCGCGGAGTTCCTCCACTGCCCGAAGCTGATCGTCGACCACGAACAGGTTTGACTCAATGCCCGTAGACTGCGCATCGAATCCGCTGGAAGTACACCCCGAGACCAGGGTTACGAGAAGAAGCACGCCAAGTCGCCGCATGGGCGGGCAGTTGCCGAGGGGGCCAAGAGATTTTCGTGCCATCTTGGGGTCCTACAAGCCTGCGGTCACGTTGTGGCAACTGGGCCTGTGGGCGGCGGGCGGCGGGGGAGCTGGATGAGCCGGAGGCCTCCCCCGTCTGTCGGCGCAATTGGATTCGATGCGGGCCAGCCACGCGTTGGCCAGGTCCTTCAAGGCCTTGGTTGCCCATTCCCAACAGGGCGGTGCGGGGACACCGCGTGGCCGGCGACGTGCCCGCTTCCGGGACGATGGGCGAGGGCCTGGATGAGCCTCAACGGCGGACTCCGGCTTGGGCCGTGCGGCCCTCGGGCCAAGGGCCTAGCGGCGCCGACTGGCAAGCAAAACCATCATGCAAAGCAGGACAACGACGCCCGCGCCGGGAGCTTCCTGCGCCACGGCTTGGGACGCCTCCACTGGGACATCCGGCATCGGCACGCCGAGGTCGATCATCCAAACCGTCCCGGTCAGGTCGGTGACAAACGCTTTGCCGTTCCACGGGGAAAACTGGCTAGCTACCCGCACACTCGTCGGCGAGGCATCATGCTCCATGAGGATGCAGGCCTTGCCTGTATGCGGGTCGCCGAGCATGGTTTGCAGCCGCTCATGCGCCGTCGCCAGAACCCGTCCGTCGGTCGTTACCGTCAGGTCGTCAATGAGCTTCGTCAACAGCGGCTTCGACGCGTCGGACGACGCTGGGCGGTTCTCATCGAGGACGTTGAACACGAACAGGGGCACTCGATCCGCGGGGTCCGCGAGCGCCACAGCCAGCGCAGTGGAGCCGGCGTCCGTGACGTGCGCCACCACCAAGCGTTGGCCGTCCGGCATCAGATCGACGCCGTTGGCCATCGGCAAGTCCAGCCAGTGATCGTAGGAACCGTCAGGGGCTACCTTCCAGATGCCGCGACCAAACCCATGGGCCAGGTACAGGTTGCCCGCAGCATCGGATGTCAGGCCGTTGGCGCCGTCGAACCCGTCGGCGAAGACGGTGTAGTCTGGCTGCCCCGGGCTGGCGAAGCGGAGAATGCGCGCCTCCGTGGGCTGGCCCACGCTGGACCCCTGCGACACAAACAGTGCGCCGTCGAAATCGGTCACGCCCATCATCGATTTGGGCTGGGCAAACGGCGAGAGTGAAGCCGACTGTTCTTGCACGACGTGGTGGACCACGGCGTCGGGCGTGATGCGATACAAGCCGTTGGAGAACCCCGTAACGTACATGGATCCGTTCAGGAAGTGCAGGTTCTCAAGGGGCGAGCCGACATCGGCGAACGGCTGCGCCGGTGGCAGTTCGCACGGTGGGTAGTCCTGCGGCTCCGGAATCTGATCGTAGAGGGGGATGAGTTGGCCTTGCACGGCAACCGGAATCAACATGACGATGGCCAGTGCGGATGCGACTTGCGGGATCAAGGTGAACGCCCCAGCTGCGCACGTGCACTGTGAGCATGAGCCTTGCGGCTCTTGCGTCAGGTTGGCATCACAACCCCCGCGCGGCGGTCAACCTACCGAACGTACGCCACTTCTGGCATGTTCGGAACGGGCGGCGCTTCAACGAAGTCGCCTTCGCGGCGCTCCACCGGCTGGCCGCCCAGTTCGACGAGTTCGTTGCCTTGCCACTTCGGGTTGAGGCGCTCGCGGGGCTTGCACGTGGCCAGCAGGTAGTTGGCCACGATGGGCCAGGCGAGCAACACGTCGGCGTAGCAGGTAGCCTTGGTGGCCTTGGCGTGGACCTTGCCCCACGCCTGCGCCTCCTCCAGCGTCGAGCCGGAGAGGCCGTTCCATTCGGGGCGGTCCTGGGTGATGTTAACCGCGTACTCGTGGCCCTCGCGGTCCGTGTACTCGGTGGTCTCGCACACCACTTCGCAGTCGTTGACGAAGTTCTTGGGGACACC
>JBFJVP010000272.1:0-4595 GCA_041624075.1 Thermoplasmatota archaeon
AGCGGGCTTTTAACCCGCCGGTCAAGGGTTCGAATCCCTTACGGCCCATTTTCTGGTGATTGTCGGTTGGCTGGCCTGGTCGGTCGGCGGAGCCGATCGGCCTGTGCTCGGGGGAGTCCCGCCGTTAGATGATCCGGCGGCGTGCCTGCTTCCCCCTGTCTAGGCCAGGGGGACAAGCCGGGATGCGGTGCAGTCCGATTTCCTGGCAGTGGCGAAATCGGCGCGAGTGTCCGTGGACTGGCCTTGGGCCCGTTGATCGGCAGCCTTGGCAACAAGGGGCCCCTGACCGGCGGCGTTGACTGTCGCCCGATGCCGCCAGCATGCGCCGCTGTGCCCCGTGGGGGCGTGGCTGGGGTTTGGTGTAAGCTTCCGATCTGAGCTGGTTCATCCCACGACTCCTGCCCGTGCAGCTTGGCGCGGCCATTGCCGATTATGGCCCGGATTGGATGGTGGGGAAACGGTGCGCTCAAGTTGGGTCGACCCATCGCCGGTCGATGAAGGCCATTACGTTCGCCTTGGCGCTTGCCTTGGTGCTGGGCGGCATCGCTGCATCGCCCGCCGTCGAACCCGTCGAAGCCGGTCACAACCAGTGCCCGGACCGCGACAATCCGTGTGACATCCAGCCCTACACACCCAAGGAGTTGGCCTGCGCGGTTTTGGAGCACTACGGGCTCTGCTGACGGGTGAGTTAGATAGGTTGGTGCCGTTTTGGTGAAAAGGCCGGGCTCGGTGGCGGTGGCATGAAGATTGCGATCTTCGCCGTAGCAGCACTCGCTCTCGTGGGCGGCGTGATGGACGTTGACGTGGCCGAGCCGGTGGCCGCCAGCCACACCGGCTGTGAGGGCAGTGACGACCCTTGCGACCCGGACTTCCGGCCTTGGCCTCCGGGCTCGTTCCTGTGTGCCTACCTGGAACACTACAACTTGTGTTGACTTGTCCCTTTCAGCTCCGTGCCTTCTCCCCTTTTATCTGATTTTCAAGGACGCTGATGGCTGCCTACCCGCAGGGTTGCCTGAGGCGCGCGTCCGTTGACCTCAAATCGGGCGCTGTTTTGGGGCTCCGCATGAAAGCCCTGGTTTTCGCGCTGGTAGCTCTTGGCCTTGCCGGAGCCATGTTGGCATCGCCCGTCGTTGATTCGGCCGAAGCTCACATCATGGAGAGCAGCTGCCCCAATCCGGACTACCCGTGCACTCCCGTGATGACTCCTCCGAGCCACTGGATTTGCCACCTGCGCCGGCCCCTGACGGGCTGTTGAGTGGGTCCGGGCAGGTCCGTGCGTTCACCCGGGTCTCCTCGTAACCTCTATGAGGGCATTCCGCTTGACTTGGAGATTCTTGGGCCACGGGTAGCCTTTTCTACCACCCCCTCTTCGCGCAGCCCTACAACCCCGAGCCAGCAGTAGGCCGCGCCCTCGGGCGCCGCCGATTTTGGCGCGGGTGCCGCTTCACTTGCAGGGGTGATGTGGCAAGCCGCACGAGGAGAAGCCATCGGGTGGAGTCTCGAATATGGGCCAGGTGATCGTTTGAGCGAGGAAGACTTCAGGTTTAACGTACTCAACCATGAATTCGTGCCGTTGCACGAGATCATGTCGGATGAGGAAGCCAAGGAGGCCCTGGGCGCCATCGGCGTTACCAAGGACCAGCTGCCGAAGATCCGTGCCAACGACCCGGCCGTCCGGGTTGTGGCAGGAAAGCCCGGGCAAGTCGTTCGCGTCACGCGCAACAGTCCCACCGCCGGCCGAGCCGTCGTATACCGCCTCGTCGTTGAGGCCATCTAGGAGTTTTCATGCGCGAACTTGTTGATGCATTCTACAAGGAACGCTCGATCGTCAACCACCACATCGCTTCGTACGATGATTTCTTGGCGCACCGTCTGCAACACGTCATCGACCACATCCGCGTGGGCGACGACGACACGTCAGAGCGTGGCGTGGTGCAGACCGACATCGAGGGCTACCAGATCAAGCTGGGCAAGATCTCGGTTGGCTACCCGGTGGTCAAGGAAGCCGACGGTTCGCTGCGGCCGCTGACGCCGATGGAGGCAAGGCTGCGCAACCTGACGTACCAGGCCCCGCTGACCCTGGAGTTCATCCCGGTCATCGATGGCATTGAGCACGAGGCGGAACTGGTCAACATTGGCCGCCTGCCCGTGATGGTCCACTCCAACCACTGCAACATCGGCCGCAAGCGCCAGGAGGAGGTCTCCGGCCGCCCGCTGAATGAGAGCGAGTACCGCCGCAAGCTGGTGGAGTTGCAGGAGGATTCCCTTGACCCTGGAGGCTACTTCATCTCCAACGGCACCGAGCGTGTGCTGATCACCTTGGAGGACTTGGCGCCCAACCGGGTGCTGGTGGAGCGCACCACGCGCTACGGCACGGACGTCGAGGTCGCCAAGGTGTTCTCCCAGCACGAGGGTTACCGTGCCCTCGTGGTCGTGGAGCGCAAGAAGGATGGCAACCTGATGGTGACCGTCCCCAGTGCCTCTGGTCAGATCCCCCTCGTGATCCTGCTGCGTGCCCTCGGCATGGAGTCGGACGAAGAAATCGTTCACGCCATCATGACGGATGACCAGATGGAGCCGCTCATCTTCGGCAACATCGAGTCCGCCGCCGACGAATACGGTGTTACCAACCGCGAAGAAGCGGTTGCCTACCTTGGCAAGCGCCTAGCTGGCGGTCAGGCCAAGGAATACCGTGTCAAGCGCGTCGAGGCCCTCATGGACCGCAACCTGTTGCCTCACTTGGGCCAGGAGCCCGAGGACCGCATCACGAAGGCCATCTTCCTGGCTCGCATGGGCCAGTCGGTCTTCGAGCTGTACTTGGGCCTGCGCGACACCGATGACAAGGACCACTACGCCAACAAGCGCCTGAAGCTCGCCGGCGACCTGATGGAGGACCTGTTCCGCGTCGCGTTCATGGCGCTGTGCAAGGACTTGAAGTACCAACTCGAGCGCGCCCACGCGCGCAACCGTGATGTCAAGATCCAGACGGCTGTCCGCGCCGACGTGCTGTCGCAGCGGCTGCTGCACAGCTTGGCGACGGGCAACTGGGTGTCCGGCCGCGCTGGCGTGTCCCAGCTCTTGGACCGCACCAGCAACCTGGCGGCGCTGTCCCACATGCGCCGTGTCACCAGCCCCCTCACTCGCTCGCAGCCTCACTTCGAGGCCCGTGACTTGCACTCCACGCAGTGGGGTCGCTTGTGCCCCAACGAAACCCCCGAAGGCCCGAACTGTGGCCTGGTGAAGAACCTCAGTCTCTGTGTTGAGATCTCCGAGGGCTTCCCGGACCGCGAAGTGGAGCGCGTTCTGCGCGACTTCGGCTTGCGCCCCGTGGAGCGCGACGTGCCCGGCGCTCTGGTTTACCTGAATGGTGACCTGGTGGGCCTGCACGACAACGCCTTCGACTTGGTGCGCCGCCTCAAGGAGCGCCGCCGCGCCGGTCTGCTGTCCAACGAGGTCAACGTCTACCACGAACAGGACACCAACAGTGTGTTCCTGAATTGTGATGCTGGCCGCGTGCGCCGGCCCCTGCTGGTGGCCGATGCGGGCAAGTTGCGCCTGACCAAGGAGTACGTCGAGGACCTGGTAGACGGCCGCATCCGCTGGAGCGACCTGGTCAACGAGGGTGTCATCGAGTACATCGACGCCGAGGAGGAGGAGAACCTCTTCATCGCGCTGACCCCGGATGACCTGACGCCGGCCAAGACCCACTGCGAGATCGACCCGATGGTTATCCTTGGCATTGGTTCGAGCCTTGTGCCTTACCCCGAGCACAACTCGTCGCCCCGTATTACCATGGGCGCGGGCATGGGCAAGCAGAGCCTCGGCTTCGGCGATGCCAACTACCGCATCCGCCCGGACACCCGCGGTCACCTGTTGCACTACCCTCAGAAGCCCCTGACCCAGACCCACGCGTCGAAGTACATCAACTTCAACGAGCGGCCGGCTGGCCAGAACTTCGTGGTGGCCGTGATGAGTTTCCACGGCTACAACATGGAGGACGCCATCGTCATGAACAAGGCGTCCGTCGAGCGCGGCCTGGGCCGATCGACGTTCTTCCGCACCTACTCGACGGAGGAGCGCCGCTACCCCGGTGGTCAGGAGGACCGCTTCGAGCGTCCCGACCCCGAGTGCCGCGGTGTTCGACCCGAGGAGATGTACCGCGACATCGAGGAGGATGGCCTCATCAGCCCCGAGTGCGATGTCTCTGGTGGCGATGTGCTGATTGGCAAGACAAGCCCGCCCCGGTTCCTTGAGGAACCCACGGACTTCCTGACGCCCCAGAAGCGCCGCGAGACCTCGGTCACGGTGCGCCACGGCGAAAAGGGCTTCGTTGACACGGTCATGCTGACGGAGTCGGTCAACGGTTCCCGCATGGTCAAGATCAAGGTGCGCGACCAGCGCATTCCTGAGCTTGGCGACAAGTTCGCGTCCAAGCATGGCCAAAAGGGCGTGCTGGGCCTGATGGTTCCCCAGGAAGGCCTGCCCTTCGACGAGGAGGGCCTGACGCCGGACATCGTCGTCAACCCCCACGCCATTCCCAGCCGCATGACCGTCGCCCACGTGTTGGAGATGATCGGCGGCCTGGTGGGCTCCAT
>JBFJVP010000273.1:0-4570 GCA_041624075.1 Thermoplasmatota archaeon
ACCTGCAAGAATCTGGGCTCATTGAACCGGGGAGGACCGAGACCGCCCGACCCGACGATGAACCCACCAACAAATACGAGCAGATGCTCGAACACACCATTCGAAACGAATGGGGTCTTGCTGGCTTCAAGCCGCAGGGCAACGTTCAGCTAAGGGGATGCAAGATCCCCTACACGAAGCCAGATTTCGTACACGAAGCAGCCAAGATTGCCGTATACCTCGACGGGCCCTTCCATTGGCTAAGCATTCAGACCATCAAAACAGACAAGGTGGTCCGCTTCGCATTGGAAGATGACGGCTGGCTAATCGTAGATATCCCGATCGGCGATTTCGGAAACCAGGCCCTCATGCAGGAGTACCGGCAACGGATCGAGTACCGAGTCAAGAGGACTTCCACGCGCTAGCCAACGCCCTGTAAAGGAAGCAGGCCGGCTATCCGCACCAGAGCACCACGGGCGGGCATAGGCCCGCCTGCTAGGCCCACCCCTCACTTCTTCCCCGGCTTGTTGTCGCGCCCCTTTCCGGAGGGTTTGCCGGTCGTGGACGGCTTGCCCGCCGGCCCCTTGGGGTTTCCCTTCATGTCTGCTCCGTGTCCTGCTTTGGCTGCTGGTTTGGTTGGCATTTTGATACCTCAATCCCGTGTCGGTGCGCGGGACGCCTCGGGAACCGGGCGGAGGCTTGATGAGGCCTGTCGTGTGGGCCAGCTTGTCGGGCTTGAACGGCGGGGGCGGACCGGCGGTGGCCCGGCGACCGCTGCCACCAAACGCCTCATATACCCCCCCTCTCTCGCCGGCCTATCCGCAGCACCGTTTCCCCTGGAGCCTTCCAGGAAAGCGGTGCCCCGCGGGAGCCTCTGGCTTCTTCGGCAGGGACGCTGGCCCCGAGCCACTCCTTTCCGAAGGCTGCGGGGTCCGCGCGCGGTTACCTCAAAGGTGATCCCTATGGCAGAGAAGCCCCACATGAACCTCGTGGTCATCGGCCACGTGGACCACGGCAAGTCCACTCTTGTCGGCCGTCTGATGCTCGACACCGGTCAGTTCCCCGCCCACCAGATCGAGGCTTTCAAGAAGGAAGCCGCCGAGAAGGGCAAGGGTTCGTTCTTCCTCGCTTGGGTCATGGATGGCCTGAAGGAAGAGCGCGAGCGCGGTGTAACCATCGACGTCGCTCACAAGAAGTTTGACACCGACAAGTACTACTTCACGATCATCGACGCCCCCGGTCACCGGGACTTCGTCAAGAACATGATCACTGGCGCCTCCCAGGCCGACGCTGCCATTCTGACGTGCAGCGCCGTCGAGGGTCCGCAGGCCCAGACGAAGGAGCACGTGTTCCTGTCCAAGACGCTCGGCATCGACCAGCTCGTGGTCGCCGTCAACAAGATGGACGCCGTGAACTACTCCGAGGAGAAGTTCAACGAGGCGTGCGAGGGCGTCAAGAAGCTGACCAAGCTGATCGGCTTCAAGGAGGACAAGGTGTCCTTCGTGCCCGTGAGCGCGTTCGAGGGCAAGAACATCAAGGATGCTGCCCCCGAGATGGGCTGGTACAAGGGCCCGACCCTGCTGGCCGCCATCGACAACTTCGTGATGCCGAACAAGCCGACCGACAAGCCGCTGCGCATCCCGATCCAGGACGTTTACACGATCACTGGTATCGGCACCGTGCCCGTTGGCAAGGTCGAGTGTGGCATCCTGAAGCCCGGCATGCAGATCCACTTCAACCCCAGCAACAAGACGGCTGAGGTCAAGTCGGTGGAGATGCACCACGAGCAGCTGCCCCAGGCGGTCCCCGGCGACAACGTCGGCTTCAACTGCCGTGGCCTGGCCAAGAACGACATTCGCCGCGGCGACGTCGGCGCCCCCGTCGACAACCCGGCGACCGTGGCCCGCACCTTCCTGGCGCAGGTTATCGTTCTGAACCACCCGTCCGTGATCACGGCTGGCTACACGCCTGTGTTCCACGCCTACACGGCCCAGACCGCTTGCACCTTCGAGGAGATCAAGAAGGTCGTGCGCGCTGGCAAGGAAGCCGAGCCCACCTTCATGAAGACGGGCGACCAGGGCGTTGTGACGATCCGTCCCACCCGCCCGATGGTCATCGAGAAGGCTGTGGACTTCCCGCAGCTGGGTCGCTTCGCCATCCGCGACATGGGTCAGACCGTGGCCGTGGGTGTCTGCATCGACGTCGAGGCCCGCTAGGCCCCGAAGCTTCCGGAGTCATTCCGGAGGATTCACTATGGCGACAGCAAAGGCCCGCATTAGCCTCACCGGCACCAACCCCAAGCAGGTTGACTCCGTTTGCGCTCAGATCCGTCAGATCTCGGAGCGCACCGGCGTCAACATGGCGGGTCCGATCCCTCTACCGACGAAGAAGCTCACCGTTCCGGTGCGCAAGGCGCCGGATGGAGAGGGTTCGGAGACCTGGGACCGCTGGCAGATGCGCGTACACAAGCGCCTCATTGATCTTGATGCAGACGACCGGGCATTGCGCCAATTGATGCGCATTCAGGTGCCCGACGGCGTCAACATTGAGATTATGCTTCGTTCGTGAGCCCGTAGGGTTCACGGACGCAGACTGCTGACGTGCTTGCACGTCAGCACAATGGCAGCAAAGGCCTCGCTTGCGAGGCGTTTGCTGTTTGGCATTCGAGGTGCTTCGACCAATACTTCCTTTTCCCTTTCCCTCTCCTTTTGATTTGATTTTACGGCCCAGCGGGAGCCAGGCGGTTGTGGCGACCTTTGCCGGGGCGCGGCAACGTTCAAGCTCTTGGTCGCTCGTGGCGGCTCATGAAGTGGTTGACGGCGATTCTCTTGGTGCCCGGCTTGGCGGGGTGTTTGGGCGGTGACGTTCCTGCCCCCCTGGGTTTCCCGGCGGGAGCCCATCCCTGGCCCGCTGCGGACGGATCCCAGTGGCCGCCAGGCCTGGCAGGGCCCTTCGCGTTGTTGCCGGACATGCCCTTGGAGGTTCGCTTGCCCAGCCATGACGGCGTGGAGTTGGGTGGATGGGTTTTCGTTCCTGATCTGCCGGAAGGTGTCGGCGCGCCGACCATCGTGCTGAGCTCGCCGTACACGGGCCTCGATCTGACGGAGGCGCCCAACCGGGACTCCTGGGGCGCCGGCCCAATTGATTTGCTGGTTGAGCACGGATACGCAGTGGCGGCGTTTTCCGTGCGGGGGACGGGCATTTCAGGGGGTTGTTTTGAGAACAAGGGCCTGGCTGAGCAACTGGATCAGGTGTTGCTGGTGGAGTGGGCGGCCAACCAGTCGTGGAGTAACGGTCGCGTGGGGATGATGGGTATCAGTTATCCGGCGACGACGCCACTGATGGCGGCGATCCATGGCGCTCCGAGTTTGAAGACCATCATCCCGATTGCTCCCGTGACGGATGTGTACACGGAGCTTCATTCGACGCAGGGGGCCCTCTATACGAGCGGTTCCCATAACGAGTTGGGTCGGCGGGCCGCAGTGGCGTTGCTGCCGTCGGGTTCGAATCATTCGGGCTCGGAGGGCGCTGCGGCGGCCAATCGCGTCGGGGATGGCGCAAGCCGGTTGTGCGGGGACTACGCGGAGGTGTTGGCAACGCCGGCGGTGGGCTGGGCCAGCGACGATCGCAACCCGGACTACTGGCGCGAGCGGAGCCTCATTGCAGGTTTCCCCAACGTGACGGCTTCGGTGTTCTTTGTGCACGGCTTGCTGGAGACTGCGCATCCGAGTCAAGAGGACGTTGCGTGGCAAGCACTGGCTGGGGGCGCTCCAACGGCCATGATGCTTGGCCAATGGGATCACGAGGTGCCCAAGGTGGAGGACTGGGCCCAGCGAGTCATCGTCTGGCTGGACTTTTGGCTCAAGGGCATCGGTGATCCCCCCGCGCTCGAGGTGGAGTATCAGGACAGCGCCTTGGCTTGGCACCGGAGTGCTTCTTGGCCGCCGGTGGAGGCCCACGATGAGGTGCTGTACCTTACCACGGGGTTGTCAGCGCAGCCAGGGCCGGCTGCCCGTTCGTTCCAGTCGACGCCCTGGGTGGATGTGGCAGGCACGAGTCCGGATCGGGGCAACTGGCCCCTGTGCTCAGAATCGGCGAGCGTCGTGTACGAAAGTGAGCCCCTGGAAGAGGAGGTGCTGTTGGCGGGCAATCCCATGGCGTTGCTGCACGTTGAAAGCAATCTCCCCGGGGGCTTGGTGTCGTTGTTCCTGTACCGGGTGCCAGCTGGTGCGCCTTGCGGCGAGGCGGATCTGTTGACCACGGGCTCTGCGGACCTGCGCTTCCACGCGGGCAACTTGGTGGGCACCGACTTCCCGACGGGGGCGGCAACGCCGGTGCGGGTGGACTTGTTCAACATCGCTGAGCGCATCGGCGTTGGCGACCAGCTTGTCCTCGTGGTCAACCGGGGAGAATTTGTCACGAGCGACGAGGCCGCCAACCCCCTTGCGGACGAGCGCTTCAGCCGGAGCGGCCAGGCCTGGTACCCTGAAATCACGCTCCATGGCGGCGAAGCCGGCAGCCACCTCGTGTTGCCCTTGGTCCAGGGATCACTCGGAGGCGGCTCGCCTGTGGCCGATTACCCTCCGCGACC
>JBFJVP010000274.1:0-4566 GCA_041624075.1 Thermoplasmatota archaeon
AGTTGGTGGCGGCGACCTTGACGATGACGGGTTTGCCGCTCATGCGCTTGAGGGCGGCGATGCGTTGGCCAAGGTCCTCGATGGAGTAGATGTCGTGGTGGGGCGCGGGGCTGATGGCGTCGCGGCCGGTGGGGATGCGGCGGGTGCGGCGGATGACGTCGGTGACTTTGCTGGCGGGGAGGTGGCCGCCGACGCCGGGTTTGGCGCCTTGGCCGACCTTGATGACGACGGCTTTGCCTTTCTTGAGGCTCTGCGGGGAGACACCGAAGCGGGCGCTCGCCCATTGTACGGTGATGTTCTTGCACGCGGCGACGTCGGGGTGCAGGCCGCCTTCGCCGGTGCCTGCCAGTGCGCCGGTGGCGTCGGCGGCGCGGGCGAGGGCGACGTTGGGGATGCCGGCGAGGCTGCCGTAGCTCATGTCGCCGAAGTACAGGGGGCGGTCGAGTTGGATTTCCCGGGCGATGCGTACGCTGGGGTCGACGGCGCGGGCGCCGTCGGAAAGCCGGGGCGCAGGGGATCCTGTTGATGCTGGCGTCGAGGCAACCATTGAGCGAGAAACCAGCGAAGAAACGGACAATGAGGGGAAATTGATGCGGTCGAGGGCGCGGGGTCCGGGTACGCCCTCGGCCCAGGATGGGGTCAAGTGTCCAGTTGTGGCTAGTACACGTAGGTGCTCGATTCGCTCCGGCGTCCAGAATTCAGGCAGTTTTGGTGGCGGCGTGCGGAGGTAGTCGGAGCGCAGTTGAGTCATGAGATACCCTCGGAGGTTCCGCTGCAAGGGGGCGCGGCGGCAATCGAGTAGCATCAGCCCGTCGCGTACTTCAACCTAACTGGTTCGTGTAAAAATCGAACATGTTCGGGTCAGCTTGCCGCCGTTCGAAGGCCCGGTAGCGAAAAACAGTTTCACACGAATTTTCCTTGCTTGACAAATCACTCACCATCTTAGAGAAGATGAAACGTTAGCATCGATGAAGGTATTAGAATGGGTCAATAGATTCGGAACCATCATCAAAGTTGCGCTGATAGATTGCCGGCTGGCCTCCCACGGGCCGCAGTAGCCATTTGCCAGCGGCAGGAGTCGCCTCAGCGCGCAGACATACACCGCAGCCACCTTCGCCGTGTTCGTCGTCCAGAGACGAGCCAGCCACGATGCGATCGCCGTCGATGGCCACCGACGAGCCAGCCTAAACGAAGCGGCCCGGGTCGTCGGCAAGCGCTTGGTTGGCAAACCACCCAGGCACACGAGCCGGGGCGGCCGAGCAAACCAGTCCCGCGACAGCCCCCATCGGCACCACCCAAACCCCGGCACAGCTGCTCGTTGCGCGCGCGGCACGTCGCTGCCCCTACGCCGACCTCACCAGCCAGCGCCCGAACAGCTTAGGCACAAAGGGAGCGAAGCTGAGGCAACCGTTCAGCCAGGCCATGTGTGGAGCGCCGACGACCCCAGCATGCACCGGTTCGCAGCCTTTATCGGGCCTGCCCTCCTGTAGGTCGACGGGATGCACACGACCGAGGAGGCTCAGCCATGGGCCTAAAGCAGGTTGTCCAAAGCCTGAGCCTGTCCAAGTGGCTTCAGCGAGCCTTCGGGGCGAAGCACGCCCGGATCGGCATCTACGGACCACCCAACGCAGGCAAGACGACCCTGGCCAACCGAATTGCCCGTGATTTCACCGGCGAGACGGTGGGTTCGGCCAGCAACGTGCCGCACGAAACGCGCCGCGCCCGCAAGAAGGCCGACATCGACCTGCGCGCCAACGGCGCCCGGCTGCACATCGACATCATCGATACACCCGGCATCGCGACGCAGATCGACTTCCACGAATTCGTGGAAGGCCACAACATGGACGAGCAGGAGGCCCGGCGCCGTGCCAAGGAAGCCACCGAAGGCGTCATCGAAGCCATTCGCTGGCTGGACGACGTCGACGGCGTGCTGCTGGTGATGGACTCCGCTGAGGACCCCTTCACGCAAGTCAACGTGACCATTCTGGGCAACCTGGAGGCCCGCCGCCTGCCCGTGGTGATCGTGGCCAACAAGATCGACCTCCCCGAAGCATCCCCCGCGACACTCAAGACCGCCTTCCCGCAACACCCGGTCGTGCCCCTGTCGGCCGGCGAGGGCACCAATATGGACGCCCTCTACGAAGTGATTGCGAAGCACTTCCGGTGATACCATGGCACGCAAACAACTACAAGCGCTGGAGGAGGAAGTCGCCTACCCGCACATCCACCTCATCAGCGCCGAGAAGATGGACGCCATGGCCACCATGGAAAAGATCCGCTTCATCCTTGATGAAGTGAGCCAGGGCAAGATTCTGGTGCTGGAGCGCGGCCTCTCCCCGGAGGAAGAGGCACGCCTCATCGAGCAGACCATGCGGGAAATCGACCAGGACCGCTTCATCGGCATCGAGATGCAGTCCTACGGCATGGATCACCCCAAGAACTTCCTGCAACGCGCCGTCATGGGCGGACCCCGGCCCCGCATGGCAGTCATTGGCCCGGCGACGCTGTTGCGCATGGTGAGCAAGGATAACGAGAAGATCGTCACCAAGATCATTGGCAAGAAGACGGACGAGTCTGGATGACCCGCGCCGGCGACGACGGATTGCAGCGTGCCGCACCGGCGACATCGGCCCAGCAGGGGCGGCGGCGAGGCGCGCAGCGCCAGATGATGCGGTATCCGGCGACCCGGAGGCGCTGACGGATGCCGCATCAGTGCCTGTCGTGTGGTTTCCTCTTCGAGGAGGGATCCAGCCAGTTGCTGGCCGGCTGCCCCGACTGCAAGGGCACCCGGTTCTTCTACACCAAGCAAGCCGTGGGCGACCAGCGGCGAAAGGAGTTGGCGGATCAGGCCAAGAAGGACCTGCGCCAAGTCGTCGCCGACCTGCTGACGGAGCAGGCCCCCGAGGCAGCCAAGACGGTCGCCGGCGACGGAAAGACCGACGGCTGGACGGAGCTGCGGCCCCGCGATTTGCGCAAGCTGATCAAGCAGGTGCAAGCCGAGCAACGGGAGCTGCAGGACCAGGCGGCCGACTCGGTGGAAGGACCGGCGCCCCAGACCAGTGAATCGGACTTGGTGGAGGCGGCACGCAAGCGCTTGGCGGAAGTCAAAGCCGAAGTGGAAGCCTCCCGGGACCCCGAGGACCAGAAGCCCGACACCGTGACCGTCCGTGAATCGGGCGATTACGAGATCGACGTCAAGGGACTGTTGGAAAAGAACCCCATCGTGGTGCACAAGGACGGCACCTACCTGATTCACTTGCCCAGTCTGTTCGACACCAAGAAATGAGGCTCGGGAAGCTGGTTCCGTTCTTCCAACGGCCCGCCATCTCACCGCGCAAGCCTCTTAAGCAACATGTGTGTCGGCGGCTTCCCCGCCCGGTTTCCGGGCCGGGTTCAGCACCTGTCGGGTCCGTGGTCTAGTCGGTTATGACGTCGCCTTCACACGGCGAAGATCCCCAGTTCGAATCTGGGCGGACCCATTGTCCTTGCTGGCCGGCGCGTGCCGGTTTGCCCGTGATGCCAATGTCTGGCTTCAGAGCCGGGCGCGTGAAGTCCTCGGCTTTCCGCCTTGAACGTCAAGCCCCGGAGGGTCGAAGGCGCCAGCCAGACGCAGCGGCCCGGCGCCCGGGCCCCTGGCACGCCCAGGGATGTGTGGCCCTGGTGCACCGGCGGCCCTTGCCCCGCTTGCCCCCTGGGGGCCCGACCGACAATCCTGTTATCCCTTCGATCGAAAGGGGAGTTGATGCAGGGCGTCTTGGCGGTGATCGGAGTCGGCGCCCTCGCCACGACCTCCAGCATCCTGGCCGCGAAGTGGAGTTGGCAATCCAAGGCGCGCCAGGGACTATCCAGCAAGGCAACGCCACTGCTCGCCTTCTGGATCACGGTGGCGTGCTACATGGCCGCATTCACGGCGCTCCGCCTGGCGTACTTGCTTGACCTCAACGTCCTCCCCGCCCTGTTCTACGCACAGACGTTTGCAGGCGCCATGACCATCGTGAGCCTCTCCTACATCATGGTGGGCATCATCGCCGGGCCACGCGTAGCACGCTATGCATCCGAAGTCGCGTTGGCCGCCGCAGTCATGGTGGTCACGATCATCTTCACCGAAGGCCTCACCGCCCCCAGCCGCAACGCCTGGGGCATCGAATTCCTACCCGCCAACCGGTTCGTACGCCTCGCCATCGCCGTCGTGTACGTCGCCCTACCCGTCGCCATGAGCACCCTGGCCGCCATCATCTCGCATCGCGGCGCAGAAACCGGCTTCGATCGCCGCATGATCCTCATGGCCGCCAGCGTCACGCTGATGTTTGTCCCCAACGCGATCCGGTACGTGGTACTCGTTGACGCGGCACTGGGCGTCGCACTTGCCGTCGCCATGATGGGTGGCACCATGCTGGGCGCAATGGCCTACCGACCTCCCTGAAAATTGCTAAATAGGGCTCCTATCTGGGCGGGCCTGCGCCTCCCGCGAGGGGGGTGCACTTTGGAAGTGCAGCCTCGAGTGTCTTGCGGCACCCACGGCCCGCATCCTCCCCCATCCGCACGGCACGCCAAACCTTCGGTTTG
>JBFJVP010000275.1:0-4547 GCA_041624075.1 Thermoplasmatota archaeon
ACGTGGCCACGGTTTGCAGAATGGATGGCAGCACGAGGCCCGTGAGGGGATTCATGTGGGGACTTCCCACGGCGCCCAGGAAGATGCGGGGCAACAGCAGCACCAGCAAGCCGGCCGGCCACGCCAGCCGTCGTACCACGCGCATCGTGCCCAGTGACTCCGCCGACAAGTCCCGCACGGCGTGCTGCGACGCTGCCGCCTCCCGTGGCAGCGTCAGGATCGCCGAGGTGACCAGGATCATCAGCGGGAGTGTGAGCGCGGTGGTCCGGATCTCCGGAGGGAGCAGGGGTTCGATGAGCGATAACGCCAACAAGAGCGGGATGGCGACGAGAAGGCCCCGGCTGCCGTGAAGGAAGTGCACCGCGGCGGCCACCCAATCGATGGCGCGGTTGGCCCCTGGCGGCAGGATCGGTCGCCCCCGGGCGCCTGGAGATGCGCGATTAGCCGGTGAAGGGCTGGGAGCGTCGGCCGGATCGCTGGCTTCGATGGAATCCCCGGGCTGGGTAGAGTCGTCCGATGCTGACTGCCGGGATGGCGCCGCTTCGGGCACGGCAAGCTCCCCTTGGCTCACCGTGAAGCCTCCGGGGTCCTGTACAAGTCCATCAACTCGTCGGCTGCGACCACAGGCAGACGACCCTGCCAATGCAATGGGTCAGCGAATGGGTAGCGGAAATCGTGCTGTAGCAGCGGCTTCAGGCTGATTCCCAAATCCCGCGCGTACCGCGTCAGTGGCCCCCACTTGTAGCCAAGGTGCCATTGCTGCGTGCTTAGCAATTGCAGGTCGTAGTCGTCAAGCGTCCAATTCTCGCCCAAGCCATCGAATCGATCCCCGTACCCGGCCAGACTGGAGCGCAGCTTCTGGTCGTCGCCCGGAACAGGGTACGACGCGTGGGCGCCCCGCGCCGGATACACGGACGGATGACGCGGATCCAGATGGAACGGTGGAGCGCCCGGAGCCGGCTGATCGATGACCACGCCACGATAATGCTGGCTGTACGCAACCGATGAAGGGAATCCGTTGGCCGCCTGGGACGGGCTCTCAAAGACCAGTTGCATGAACTCCCGGTCACCGGCATGGGCCAACGCCGCGATGTCTTGGCCCCCCTCGTCGGAAACGAAGTTGTAAGCGTAAATGAACCAGTATTGCAACACAAACTGCCCGTTGTGCGCCGTCGTCGCTTGCACGTACACCGTGTCCTGTGCCTTGCCGCCCGCACGCAGCACATCGGTCATGATGACTACGTCCCTGTGGTCCGTGACCCGGTCGCCATTGAAGTCGGCCACCATCAGGCGGTAGCCGTCCCGCCCGTCGTTGAACGTGGGATCCCACGTGCGCAGGTTGGCCGGCCGCTTGGTGAAGCCATGAAACGACTCCAAGGCCTCCCCGGCGGTCGGAAAGAACTCTTCATCCTGATCGAAGAACAGGTGTGGCGCCCAGGCCCGCGCCAAGGCCAACCGCTCGGCTGCGGGCAACTCCACGCCTGCCTCAACGGTCAACTCGACGCTCGCCGCTCCCGCCGACAACGTGGCCACCTCGCCGGCCAGCCAGGCGGCCTCCGGCGCCAGCCCCCACACCTGATCCGCCACGTCGTAAGCGAGATCCCAAGTTCCCATCAGGCGATCCGGTTGCTGAGCCTCGTCCCACAGCTCCACATGCAGGGTCACACGGGTCTTGTCGTCGCGGACGTTGACGGGAAATGCCTGCGGCAAGGCGCCCCCGTCGTCGGGCTGCGCAGAGGTTCCAAGGCGACCCGATGAACCCAACACCGGCGAACCCGGCGTGTCTCCCTGGGAGGGCCACCACACGCCCGTGCGAATCGCCTGGGCCTCCCATGCGGGCGAGCCGGCCTTGTGGCCAAGCGGATCGAAGTCCACCACGTGGCGCCACTCCAGTTGAGCGCCCGCGCCGAGGCGCCACTGGTCATCCTGGGTGCCGACCACGAGGTACGGCCGGGCATGCCCTCCATGGCCCACGTCGACGCCCGTCACGTTGAGCCAGAGCAGCAGATCCCCATCCACCAGGTCGCGGGAATCCGCGTAGCCATCCAGGTCCGCGTCAACCGATGGCAAGGGAATCTGGATGGGCTGCGCTGGAAACGGGTCGAAGCGAAGCTGGGAGTGGGATGGCGGGTAGCCGATGCCCGCAACGACGCCGCCGGCCACCAGGACCATGGCAGCAAACGCCGCCAGCGACGGTGCGTGCATGGCAACCACTTCCCGCATGTAAGGGGCCACAGGCCCCGGTTACCTGACGGTTTCGATGCTCGCCAGATCCGTGCCCGGCCGCATGCGGAGGCTCCGCTGGGAAGCAGGGCCCATGGGGTGACGGACGAGGCAGCGAGGGTGTGCTGCCCGATTCAGACGCCGAATTGGCCGGCCAGGCGGGTGCCTTCGGGCCAACCGGACGACTTGTCCTGCTCCTCGACGCCGGGGCGAATGGCGTCCGTGGGGCACGCATCGAAGCAGGCGCCATCAGCGATGCAGAGGTCGCGGTCAACGCGGGCCGTGTCCGTGACGATGGCGGCGCCCGTGGGGCAGGCAGCCTCGCAGCCGTTGCACACGATGCAGTCGGCGGCCAGAACCCAGGCCTTGTTCTCCTCGGGTACGTTGGCCTTAACCCACTTGCGAACAGCCTCCGCGTCGTTGGGGTCGCCAGTGTATTCAGCGCTCGACTCGACCACCTCAACCACCGCTTCCTCGGCCTCTTCGCTGGGCGCCGCTTCTGCGGTTTCAGCAGCCGCAGGCGCTTCAACGGGCGCCTCATCTTCCGTGGCCTCAGGCGCGGCCGCAGCCGGCTTCGGGGTTGCCTTGGGGGCAGCAGGCTTTGAAGCGGCCTTGGTGGCCGCCGGCGCGGGCGCCGGCTTGCCAGCCTTCGCGGCGGCCTTGGCGGCGCGCTCGGCGGCGGCCTGGCGGTCGGCGTCCAGGGTGTCCTTGACTGGGACCATCCACTTCTTGTTCTTCAGGTCCTTCTCTCGGGCCTGCTTGATCAGATCCTCGACGGCACCCTTCCAGTCGCCCACGATTCCAATGTCGGCGTACTGGAAGATCGGAGCCTGCGGGTCGCTGTTGATGGCGACCACCGTGCCCGACTCCTTCATGCCCTCGATGTGCTGAATGGCGCCACTGATGCCGATGGCGATGTACAGCTTCGGCCGCACGCTCACGCCGGTCTGCCCGACCTGGCGGCTGCGCTCCACCCAGCCCTTGTCGCAGGCGGCACGCGTGGCTGCAATCTCGCCGCCGAGTGCGTCGGCCAGCTCCCGTAGCTTGTCCCAGCCGTCGGGGCCAACGCCGATGCCACCGGCCACCAGGATGGGTTCCTTGGTGATGTCGGCGCCCTCATCGATCACGTAGTCCAGCAGTTCGGCGTGGTAGGTCTGGTCGTTCAACCAGGATACATCCACGTTCTCCACGGGGCCGCTGCGGGAAGCGTCGGCGTCGAGGGGCTTGAAGATGCCCGGGCGAGCCGTCGCCATCTGGGGGCGGTGGCGATCGCAGCGAATGGTGGCCAGCATCTTGCCGCCGAAGGCGGGTCGCCGGGCGAGCAGTTCGCCGTTGATGGCGTCCACGTCCAGTTCGGTGCAGTCGGCGGTCATGCCAGCGTCCACTTGAACGGCGACGCGACTGGAGACGTCGCGGCCGGTGTGGGTGGCGCCAATGAGAACGATCTCGGGCTTGCGGTCAGCCACGAGCTTGGTGATGACATCGGCGCTGGGGCGTGCCAGCGGAGTCTTGAGAATGGGGTGTTGGCAGACGATGACATCGTCGGCGCCGGCGGCGATGAGGCGGTCGGCCATGTCGCCGGTTTCGTGGCCCAGAAGGACCGCCGTGAGCTTGCAGCCGAGTTTTTCGGCCATGGGGCGGCCTGCGCCAAGCAGTTCGAGGGTGACATCCTGGATGACGCCGGCGCGCTGCTCCACGATGACCCAAACGCCCTGGTAGGCGTCCAGGGACTCCGCTTCGGCTGCGGCGCGCAGATGGATGGCGTCGTAGCGGCTCTTCTGGCGCATTAGACGACCACCCCCCTCTCGAAGAGTTGTCCAACCGCTTCTTCGCCGCCGCGCACCTTGGTGCACTCGCGTTCGTCGCCGCTCGAAATGTCGACCTTGCCGACGATGGTGGGGCTGCCCTTCAGGCCAACCCAGGAGGGCTCCTTGATGTCCTCCAGTTCGCCCAGGCTCCAGACGACCAAGTCGGCGTGGTGTCCGCGGAGTTTGCCGTTCAGGCTGGCGATGCGGGGTACGTTGATGCCCAGTTCGCAGGTGACGCAGGCGGGAAGGGGCATGCGCAAGATTTCGTGGCCGCCGCCAATGGAGCGCACAGCGGTGAGCAACTCGGTTTCGGGATCCCAGTCCAGGTCGTGGATGTACGTCGCCTGCTCGGTGAGCAAGTGGCCGGCCACGCCGGGGCCCACCTGGCCCGTCGAGGCGTCGGTCGTCTCCTCGCCAAAGAGGATGATGTCCACGTCGCCGAATTCGCGGCTGATCTTCTTGATTCCAGCAGCCAGCGTCAGGCTGGTCGGGTAGGTATCCGCACCGGCAAAGGCA
>JBFJVP010000276.1:0-4546 GCA_041624075.1 Thermoplasmatota archaeon
CGTCGGGTAGCAATAGGCGAGGGTCCGCGTAGCTCTCGGACTTCAGCACCTCTCGAAACGTCACGGGGCGCGCCCAGAGGTGGCCCCCGCACCCCGCGCAAGGGGGATTCCAGCGGTCGTCGCCCAAGTCCTTCTGACGAGCTCCAGGCGGCCTGCCGTGGTAGGCCTTGAGGCACTTCAAGTGCCCCGGGAGACTTGGGAATGAGCGCACTTTCTCGAACCGAAGTGCCCACGGAGCCCCCAGTTTTTCATGGCAAATGAAGCAGCGGCCAAGAAGAGTGAGGGTCCGCGGGAGCAGGCGACACACGGGCTCACCTGACCCTTCGAAACCAGCGTCGCTGGGCCAATTCTGATTCTCAATAGGCAGCGCCGGAGTCTCCACTAGTAGGGCCGATGTTTGGCGACCAGAGACGGCCTTCCGCCTTCCTTCGCGCCCTGGGCACAAGTGCTCGTTGAGGATACCTGCCAGTTCATCCGCAACATCATGGAACGAAACCCATGGTGCCTCAATATTCGGATCGTATCCGGCCCTTTTGGTGGCTCTGAAAACCGCCTCAACCACGAATTGCCTGACCGGACGCCACGCCACAATGTGGCGCTTCTCCTTGCGAATCAGATCGGCTCCTTGCAGCCACCCAACTTTCCGGGAAATAGTTGAAGCTCCGATGTTCATCCGTTGCTCGATATCCGTCTGGCGGACGCTTTGTTTAACCCACTCTTGCGGCGTTTCGTATTGTAACATGGCCGGGGACTCGGAGCAACAATTAGTATTCTGGTAATCTGGGCGAGGTCCCCCAAAGCATACGCTGCTACGGCGCTCCTTTTCTGCCAAATACCACAGGATTCCAATTGTCGCGCCTGATCGCAGGATATCAATGCCTGCCTCATACCTGGTGCCCGCCTTGGTTTTTGTCTCGATGAGCGAACCTGCCTTCACGATCGATTGCAGCAGATGTTCAAGTGCCCCTTTGGCAGGCAACGGCTGACCACGGAATTCCACTTCGGCTCCCGCTTTCAATTTGAGCGCGTCCAGGATTTGCGCCACGGTGACTGCCGCGCGCGTCGGGTGTTGGATGATCAGACAATCAATTATCGCGCGAAGCTCCATCGGACCAACGCGGCAGAGGTCTGGAATTCGCTCCAGGCGCCCTGAAGGCCAGTTGCCCAATCCAGTGGTGATGACACTAGTGTCAGTAACGCGGGGTGGTCCTCCGCCCCAGTCGTCCGCTGTCAGCCAACCCAAATCCCCTCTGGGAAAGCGGTCAAGAAAACCGCCAAAGACAGACATGTCCGCCTGCGGGGGGAGCCTCTCTGCCGGCTCGCTCATCCAATACAAATCCCCCCGCACAGCATGCTTGCACGCATCAAGAGTCGAATCCCACACCTGGAGGATGGCCTCCCCCAGCGGCCAGCAGGTAAGGTGGTCCATGCATTTGGCTGCCTGGCGCGAGTCCCAGTCGGGATCGCGCCGCACCCCTGGCTCCACGCGGACGCAATCCGTCCAGCCCTCGGGCAGGATGTCTCCCATCCGATCCCGGATGTCGTCGATGGTCCAGGCGGACCCGAAGGCCACTTGCGCCTCCACCGCGAGCCGGACGCTCTTGGGGTCGTCCAGCGTGCGAGGAATCCGGATAAAGTCGAGCCGGTCAGCCACGCGCGGCCAATCCGGCGTCCGTTTATCAGTGCGCGGCCGCGACTTCTTGATGTACTCTACTCAGGTTCGCCCCGCATGCCCCATCCAGACGGCGCAACCCTCTGGAGCCAATGTGGGCTGGGCAAGCTCTCTTGCGCACGGCGTGTCAGGACCTTCGCCGTTGCGTTCTTGAGCTCCGATAAGCTGGATTGGCTGTGGCGGTCGGCGAGACGATGAAGGCCT
Source organism: Thermoplasmatota archaeon (assembly GCA_041624075.1). Lineage (GTDB taxonomy): Archaea > Thermoplasmatota > E2 > JACPAO01 > JAHFTW01 > JBFJVP01. The sequence continues at coordinate 1,877 of JBFJVP010000276.1, forward strand.
TGGTGGTGGAGCGTTACGGTTCACCCATGGACCTTCGGCTTCAGGACGTTGCGCGGCCCGAGCCGGGTGCCAATGAGGTCCTGGTGAAGGTCCACGCAGCGAGCGTCAATGACTACGACTGGGTCTTGGTCCGGGGCAAGCCGCGCATCTATCGCTTGATGCTGGGCCTGCGGGCGCCAAGGGTGAAGGTGCCCGGCGCGGAGGTGTCGGGGACGGTGGTCGCCGTTGGTCGAGGCGTTGCTGGTTTTGAGCCAGGGGACCGCGTTTACGGGGATCTTTCGGAAGCTGGTTTTGGGGCGTTCGCCGAATACGTATGTTCGCGCGCGGATGCGTTGAAGCCCATGCCGCCGGGGATGACGTTTGAGCAGGCGGCGGCGTTGCCCCATGCGTCCATGTTGGCGTTGCAGGGCCTCGTGGATGTGGGCGGTATCCGGCGCGGGGATCGGGTTCTCATCAATGGCGCGGGGGGCGGCGTGGGTATGTTTGCCGTTCAGATTGCCAAGCAGTACGGTGTTGAGGTGACTGGCGTGGATCGTGATTTCAAGTTGGATGCGCTGGAGTCCATCGGCTTTGATCACGTGGTTGACTACACGGTGGAGGATTTCACGGCGAGCGGCGAGCTTTATGATTTGATTCTTGACACGCGGACCAATCGGTCGCCGCTGCGTTACTTGAAGGCACTGCGGCCCGGCGGTCGTTACGTAACGGTTGGGGGCAATGTGTCGCGGCTGTTGCAATGCCTCCTGCTGAAGCCGTTGGCCAAGGCGAATCGTGGCAAGGCACTGCGTATCGTCGCGCTCAAGCCCAACAAGGACCTTGAATACATGCACCAATTGTTTGCCGGGTCGGGGCTCCAATGGCTCATCGATGGGCCTTGCCGTTTCGAGGATCTGCCTCAGGCCATCCAGCGGTTTGGCGAGGCGAAGCACATTGGAAAAATCGTGGTCCGCGTTTCAGCGTAGGCTCGCTTGGAATTGCGGGCAACCGGTGCCCATCGATGTGGCTTGGCGCCCACGTCGGGCAGGGCACTGGCTGCCCCGAGGTGCCGTGGACGGTGGCCAGATGGGCGTTGTGGCTGGCTTTCCGATCTGGACGCACAACCTTTTCAACCGGCGCTCAGGCTTGGTGGTATGAAGATGTCCTCGTTCCGGCCAGCCGTGCAGAAATGCGCGGTTTTGTTGTTGCTTTGTTCGACCGTCATGGCTGCCGTGCAGGTGCAGGCTGCCGATTCAGGCGGCGGGCTCACAATTGATGGCTCGACGCTTCACATTGACATCTCTGGGGAGCCGGGGGAGTGGGTGGTTTGGTTCGTGCCTTTTGCCGAACCCACCGATGAGGTCGAATACACAATGGGGTCCACCAACAATTCGTTCGCGGCCGGAGCGGCCGGAGGCGCTTACTTCCCTCAGAACATCCTGTGTGGGGGCGAAGCGGGTTTCACGCCCGAGGACGACTTGTGGCTCTACGCGGACCCCCACTGGCTCGCCGGGGGCGAGGTGGAGGTGGAGCAATTCGACTACGGCTACGGTTGGTGTTCGGGATCAGACATCCGGGGTGTGCTCTTCTTCCTCGGAGGCAACGTCAACTGGTCCTACCGGACGACGTACACCCTGGAGAACGTGGTGCTCCTGGAACCGATTCTGGCCACGGGCTCGAACATGCAGTCGTGGTCGACGGACGTTGGCACCCTGCGCTCGGATGAACCAACGCTGAGCCAGGGCGAGCTTTCCATTACAACGGACCAACCGGGTTGGATCCACGCCGCCGTCGAGCATGAGCCCATTGCCCGGGCCTTCTACGAGGTCCAAGCGCACGTGGGCACCTGGCACGGGTCCTTCCCGTCCGGTTGGAACATCACGCGGACCTTTGCGGACGCCACCGTGACGAGCTACAATGGGTGGACGATGATGGGCAGCTTCCACCAGCCAGCCGGTGTGGCCACTGCCACGGTTGACATGGCCAGCCTGGATGATGGGGCTCGCATCTTCTTCGCCCATATTCCGGGCTTGCTGGATGCCATGCCGTTTGAGGGCACCAATTACAACGGCTGATAATCAACTTGGCCTTGCCGGGCCCAACATGGAGCCCGTTGAGGCGTTGCTCGTCGTGGCGGCTCTGCTGGTTTGCCTGGTGGCCGGCTTTCTGATCGCCTTCGCGCTGATCGTCATGCCCGGTATCGGGCGATTGGGCGACGGGGAGTTCGTTCGCGCCTTCCAGGACATGGACGCCATCATCTAGCGACGCAACCCCTTGTTCATGTTGTTGTGGGTGGGATCAGTGGGGGCCCTGGTTGCCTCGGCCGTCTTCGCTTGGCCTGATTTCGACGGTGTCGGTCGTTTGCTGCTGGGCCTGGCGATGCTGCTCTATTTGGGGGGAGTCCAGTTGCCGACTGCAACCATCAACATTCCTCTCAACAACCAAATCCAGGCGGTTGATCCTGCGGGCCCGGCAGTCGAACGTGCCCGAAGTGCCTTTGAAGCTCGCTGGAACCGATGGAACCTTGTGCGTACAGTTGTGGCGTGCGTGGTCGCCGTGCTCCTGCTAGCGTTGGTCGCCCGCAGCTAGGCTCGTTATGTGGGCGAAGCCGCCACTGGCGGTGCTTGGGTCCCTGACCGGGTCCCGGTGCTTCAAAAACCGTGGGGGACTTGGCTGCCTGTGGCGTTCTTTTCC
>JBFJVP010000277.1:0-4539 GCA_041624075.1 Thermoplasmatota archaeon
GAGCCTGTTCGAGCAAGAGGTCGAGGCGGTCAACAAGACCCTCAGCCGCTAAGAGCAGATCAAGAAGTTCTGGATCCTGCCCGTGTACTGGACTGTGGAGTCTGGCGAGTTGACGCCGACGCTCAAGGTCAAGCGCCGCATCGTGGACGAGAAGTTCGGCGAGCTGATCGCCAAGCTGTACCCGTCCGCGTAGGCCTGGCTGGACTGCTGGCCTACTCGGCGCCCAGTGCCCCGCCTGGGGCCTATGGGCCTTGCTCCTGGCGATCCGGTCCCCGGATGGGTACCCCTCTTCCTTTCCTATCTCCCCTCGGCTGACCCCGTGGCGGAGGCAGCAGGGTCCGCGTGGCCGCAGGTCCCGGCCTCGCCGTCTTTTTTGAAGCTTGAGGCACAGGTTCCGCGGGGATGTTTGTGCGCTGCTTCTTGTTTGTCGCCTTGACTGTGCTTGGCTTGCTGGGAACTTCACTGGTGGCGTCTGCCCCGCCGCCCGGAACGGCCGTGGAGCGTGCGTGGGATGCGCAGGGTCGCGTGGTTTGGGAGCGCGGCTTGGTCGCTGGAGTCCACGGCTTGGCTTACGAGAAGCACATCCGATGGGATGATGGTGCCGCCAAGCCGGACAAGCCCGACAAGCCTGGCAAGCCGGGTGGTGGCCCGGGCGGGGGGTCCGGCGGAGGCGGTGGCCTTCCCGGCAACGATTGCGCCGCGACCCAGTACAAGTTGACTGGCTACCACTGGACCACGCCGTACGCCGGATACACGACAGGCTACACGGCGGCCATGAACGCGGCCGGACAAACCTGGGACGACGCCACGGGAACGGACCTGTTTGGCGGCTTCCAGGCGGGCTCGCTGGGTACTGCGGGCGAACTGGATGGCGTCAACCAGATCGACTTCGTCAACCTTGGAGGCGGCGGCACGATCGCGGTGACCACCACTTGGTACTACACCAGTACAGGCCAAGCCGTCGAGTCGGATGGCCAGTACAACACGCACTACTCCTGGTCCACGACCGGCGCGGCGGAAGCCATGGACGTGGAGAACATCGCCGCCCACGAGATCGGCCACACGTGGGGCCTGGATCACCCCAACGGGCCTGGCCACAAGATCGGCTGCCTGACCATGTACGCATACGGCGTTGAGGGCGAGACCAAGAAGCGCACGCTGGGTTCCGGGGACATTTTGGGATTGAGGGAGTTGTATGGTGCCTGAACTTGGGCATCAAGCCCCTTGCCGGGCTCGTGCCGGGCGTGCGTCCGTGGACCTTGAGGCGACAGTATCCGGTGCTCACGACGGCTCCTGCCGCACGGCCAAGCCGGTAGCACTCCCTGTGCCGGGGCTCCCACCGCCCAGCAACCGCTATGCACACTAGAGCGCCAGTAGAGAATCAGGAGGAGGTGATGCGAGCAGCAACCTTGGCGGCGTTGGCCGTCGTGGCCATCATCGTGGTCGGTTCGACCCTTGCCGGTCACCTCCACAAAGAGTTCCTGCTCCAGCGCGCCTATGACTCCCTCGGTCGAGCCGTCTGGATTCGCAGCATCAAGGTGGTCGGCGGCGGTGTACGTGGCCCTGCCTTGCCTCCCATGCTGCTGCACCGCGTCCATCTCCTTGAGTCCCTGAAGCCCGGCTGGTCGGTGCTGGTACGCCCTGCACCGCGCCCCGTCGCCCCGGATGCGTGCCGGATCGGCCGTGTCGTATCCTTGCACTGGCCCCAGGTTCCCGACCCTGCGCCTGAGCAGGTTGTCGTAGCGCCCCGCCGCTTGGCTGCCCGCACCAGCCCGGGATGTGCCCATGCCTGGTAAACCGCGTCCTGCCAAGAGCGACAAGGTCCGTGGCGACATTGCCCCGACCCCCGCCCGCGAAGACAAGCCAAGCGGTGGCGCAGCCGAGACCCTCAAGTGGACCGAGGACCATGCCAGAGTCCATGCGGTTCCTGTTATCCCTCGCCATCCTGATCCCCCTCGTAGCGCCCCTGGGCGCACCCCAAGCCAGCTCTTGTCACCCCGACGTGGCCCTTCCGGGCCCCTTCAACGCGACACTCCCTGGTGGATACATGGTGTCCGCTTCCGTGAACTTCACCAACGGAGGCTGCAGCCACCAGCCCCAGGCAAGCGCCTGCGTCGCCCTCAGCCAGGGCAACCAGACGCTCTGGTCCCGTTGCGCCCTGCTCGCGTAGAAGGCCAGTCGACGCGGCCGTGGGGCTCAAAAAGGGCCCACCGCGCGCCTGCTCGGTCCGCCTGGATGGGCCCCAGACCCGGCGAAGGGCGCCGCCACCCGGCGCGGCCAACGGCGCACCTGATAACCGGGCCCCGCGTGCGCCGCGCCGTTGACCCCCGAGCGGCCCCCGTTTCCCCCTGGCTTGGCCCTCGCCATCACGATCGTTTCGGTGAGCTTCGCCGCCGTGCTGTTTCGCCTCGCCGACGCGCCGGCCTTGACCGCCAGCTTCTGGCGCCTCGCCTTCGCCGTGCTGCTTCTGCTTCCATTTTCGCGCAGCGCATGGCCACGGTGGCGCCGATACGACCGCCGCACCTGGGGCCTGACGATCCTGGCCGGCGTCGCCCTTGGCGCCCACTTCAGCTTGTGGGTTACCAGCCTGTTTCTCACCACCGTCGCCGCCAGCGTCGCCCTCGTGACGCTGCAAGCAGTCTTCGTCGCCATCGGTGGCCACTTTCTGCTTGGCGACCGACTTGGTCGGCGGGCCTGGCTCGGCGTCCTCGTGGCCTTCGGCGGCGCCGTGGTCATCGCAGCCGCCGATGGTTCCTTGGCACCCGATTCGCGGCGCGCCCTGCTCGGGGACGCCCTGGCGTTGGCGGGTGGCATCGGCTCCGCAGCCTACATGCTGGTCGGGCGCGTTCGCCGCCGCACGGAAGACACCGTATCGTACGCGACACCCGTCTACGCCGTGGCAGCACTCACCATTCTGGCCACCCTGCCCCTGGTCGGCCAACCGGTGCGCGCCGACGTGGCGCCGGCGGCGTTCGTGTGGTTCGTGCTGCTGGCAGCGGTTCCCATGCTGGGCGGCCACACTCTGGCGAACTGGTGCCTCAAGTACCTCCCCACGCACACGGTGGCCACCTGGATCCTGTTGGAGCCTCTGGGAGCAGCGCTCCTGGCGTGGCCAATTCTGGGTGAAGTGCCTCACGCCCTCACTGCAGCCGGCGGAGTCCTGGTGATTCTGGGCGCGGCGCAAACGGTGCCGCGCAAAAGAGTGGCAAGTGCCCGGGGAAGAGGGGGCTGAGGTTAGTGGTAGGTTCGCTGAGACGAAAGCGGCAGATGCCTGCCGACCCAGACTGCGGCCGGCACAAAGCCTTTAGCTTTCCATTAGAACTTGCTTGAAGATACGTGCTGATGTGGGCGGCACAATTGCAAATATGAATGCCCGAACCGACGCGGGCTCCGCTGGTATCCTTTCATACTGCCACCCTCCATCGCGGCGCCATGCTTCAAGCCACGACCGCCACGCGGGACAAGGCACAGCGGGCACGGAAAGCTGCCCGGCTCCTGCTGGCATCGACCGACCAACAGCGAGCCGAGGCGCTTGCTGCCGTGGCAGACGCGCTGGAGGCCGCCGCGCCCGCCATCCAGCAAGCCAATGAACGAGACCTTCAGCAAGCCCGCGCCGATGGACTTGCCAAGGCACTGTTGAGCCGGCTGCGCCTGGACGCCGAGAAGCTCGCCACAGTCATCGACGGCCTGCGCCAGATCGCCACCCTCCCGGACCCAGTGGGGCGAACCCTGCGCAGCACCGAGCTCGATGACGGCCTGAACCTGTACCAGGTGACGTGCCCCCTGGGCGTCATCGCGTGCATCTTCGAGAGCCGACCCGACGTGGTCGTCCAGATCAGCAGCCTGACCCTGCGCAGCGCCAACGCTGTTCTGCTCAAGGGGGGCCGCGAGGCGGCGGCAACCAACGCCATTCTCACACAGACGATCCGGGGCGCCCTCGCAAATGGACCCCTGCCCGAGGACGCCGTCCAACTGCTGGAGGGCCGGCAGGAGGTGCAAGATTTGCTCGACATGGACGACTTGGTGGACTTGATCATTCCGCGCGGCAGCAACCAATTGGTGCGCCACATCATGGACAACACCCGCATCCCGGTCATGGGCCATGCCGACGGCGTGTGCCACGTCTATGTCGACGAGCACGCAGACGCCGAGAAGGCGCGCAAAATCATCCTCGACTCCAAACTGGACTACCCCGCCGCGTGCAACGCCGTCGAGGCGGTCCTCGTGCACCGCGACCGCAAGGATCTGATCCCGAATCTCGTCGACGCGCTCACGCAAGCCGGCGTGGACGTACGCGGCGGCCCAGACGTGCGCGCCTTGGCCACGGGCGTCTCGGAGTTGGCCGCCGACGACGTGGGACGGGAATGGAATGACACCATCCTGGCGCTGCACTTGGTCGATGACTTGGACGCCGCAGTGGCCCACATCGCCCGCTACGGCAGCAAGCACACCGACACTATCGTCACCGAAGACATGGCGGCGGCCACGCGCTTCACTTCCACCATCGACTCCGCTGGCGTGTACGTCAATGCATCCACC